>JAGLEG010000403.1 GCA_023145185.1 Thermoplasmata archaeon | reverse complement strand
GATCGTCATCTTCAGCGATCTCCACATGGGCGACGGGGGCAGCACCGATGATTTCCTGCTCAACTCCAATCTCTTCAAGCATGTCATGGAGAGATACTACCTTGAGAGGGGGTTCAAGCTCATCCTCAACGGAGATGTTGAGGAGCTTCACAGATTCCTCCATACGAATATCAGGGAGAGGTGGAACGACGTCAACTCCATATTCCAGAGGTTCCGGGAGGACACCTCCGCTTACAGGATCTGGGGAAACCATGATTTCGACCTGTCATGGGCCCACATTGGATCCGGATTCCACAGGGTCTACGATTCGCTGAAGCTGGACATATCCGGCAGGCAGCTATTCATGCTTCACGGACACCAGGGGTCTCCACTTCTGGAGCGTTTTCACCACTTCAACAGGTTCGTGCTCAAGAACATTGCGGAACCTCTGGGCATCCAGAACTTCAAGCTGGAGATAGATACCAAGGAGATAACCGCCCTGGAGAGGCGGATCGCACATTTCGCCCGGAAGATCGGCATGATTACCGTGATGGGACACACACACCGTCCTCTTTTCGGGGCCCGATCCATGATACCGGGCCTTTTCAACAGCGGCTGTGCGATCGGGCAAAGGGGCATCACATCTATCGAGATCGAGGAGGGCAGGCTGTCCGTTGTCCACTGGTTTGACAGTATGAACTACCTCAAGAAACTCTGGAATGTCGATCCCAACTCCTGCAGGATGGGGAGGACCGATTACCACAGGTCCATTCTATTTTCGGGAAGATTGGACGACATCATCAGATCCAATCTGCCCTCACCCCATATCGGATGATGTGGTGAAACGTTTATTGACGTGAAAGCTCATCATCGACCATGGCCAACCGAAGATCACCCCCGCTCAAAGCGTGGGCCGCCATCTCCTTTGGAATGGGGTCGCTGCTTATCTTCACGGGGATCATCACGAGTGTGATGTTCGGGGACTCGGCCGTTTCCAATGGCCTTGGCCCCGTGGGCGGCCTCTCACTGCTGTCGGTCATCGGCGCCATGCTCTGGGTGCTGGGCCTTATCCTTCTGTTGTTGAAATTGAGAGGGCCCGGGGATGGAAAGAGGTCCGGACCCAAGCAGGTCCTCCTCAGGGGGAGGGACAGATATCGGTGTGGGAAATGTGGCACCTGGTTGGAGGTGAGATACGTCGATTATCATGAGCTGATGACCTGCGGCTGCGGGGAGAGGTACGACATGTTCCAGGAGTTCGATGAGGATCAGGGAGGGGTGGGGAAAAAAATGAATTAATCATCCCAGCGTATCCCATCTTCCCCGGCATCATCCTCGATCTCGACCTGGGATGGGGGCCTGGGCCCTCCGTCGTCATCATCCAGATCCAGAACAACCTTTGAGGGGCTGGGAGGTACGCTCACCTCCTGGATGACCTCTCCATTTCCCCGTTTCCAGAATGCTATGTAAATTACACATCCCACAACAATAATGACCAGGAACAGGAGGAACCAGAGGAGGGGCTTGGTGGCCGACACGCTCGAGGAGGTCTCCTCCTGCTGGCTCTCCACGTCCGACAGCGCCTCCTCGAGGTCGCCCAGGGCCTCCAGGTCGGACCCTATCTCCGAGATCTCCAGGGCCATAACGTCAAGCTCCTCCATGGTGGCCATGATCGAGGAGATGTTCTCCAGCCTCTCCGATACCGTAAGGTCCAGCAGGTCCAACCTGGAGCCAAGGTCCGTGATGAGCTCCATCAATACGGTGTCATTTTCACCAAGGCCCATTGCCATGGCATCCAACCTCTCTGAAAGAAGTGCAATGGAGACCGTATCGATCTCCTCGACCAACACCTCCAGCAGATCGATCTCACCGGTCAGGTTGCCCTCCATCCCCTCCAGATGAAGGATGATGTCGCCCAGCCCGTCCACAACATCCGCCCTCATGGTGGAGATGTCCGCTTCCAGGCTTGAGATCTCCATGTGCAGGGAGTTGTTCGCGCTTTCGACCAGGAGGTTGAGTGATAGCAGGTCCGCGGTCAGGTTCCACTCGATATCATCTATCCTGTCTCCCAGTGAAACGTCCAGATCGGCGATATCGCCTATGATCTCCTGCATCGTGGTGTCGATCTGGCTGCCGATGGCGGCCATGGACAGGCCAAGCGTGGTGACGTTGAGGTCCATTCTGGAGATGAGAGAGGATAGGGCCTGGAGATCGGTGGAAAGCTGTGCATCCAGGTCCTCCATATCCTGGCCCAACGTGGATAGCATGAGGACCAGCGTGGCGATGTCCACATCGATGGAATCGCTGAGGTCCTGAAGATCTGACATGTGGGAGAGCAGATCTGTTCTGATCAGGTCAAGCCTGTCACGCAGGGTGTTGTTCACCCCATCAAGGTCCGAGATCACCGTTCCGAGGTCATCGACGATCCCCTCGAGTGATAGCGTGATCGAACCGTTCAGGAAGGCGATATCGTTGTTATTCTCCCCCACAATGTTTCGTATCGAGGTAAGGTTTGTCGTGATCCGGTCCAGTACAGCATCGTCCACGACCGTCACGTTGGCCCACTCAGTGTTCATCAGCGAGATAATTGTAGTAATGTTGACCTCAAGCGCTTCCCTGAACTCAGAGAGACTCTGATCGTGGGAAGATAGGTCGGCTGCAAGCCGGGACAGCTCCTGATGGAGCGTGTTGTTGGCCCCTTCCATCTCCCTTATGAGATCATATGCCATGGAGGCGATCAAATCCAGAGTGGAGTTCATGTAGGTCATATCGTTGTTGTTCTCCGCCACCAGGGCCATTATCTCATCCAGTTTCAGTGAGACCGTCCCGTTCAGGCTGGTGATGTTCGCCTCGCTCTTCTCCACGAGATACAGCAGAAGATCCAGCTTGTAATCTATTGAGGAGTTCATGAACCGGAGGTGGTTATTGTTCTCTCCGAGTAGTTCCACTATCTGGGTATGATCCTGATCGACAACATTGCGGAGAGACATCTGGCCCACAAGGATCTGCTGAAGAAGTAGGTGATTTTGCAACGACGTATTGTTCATGTAACTCACTATGTTCCAGACATCGTTCAGTGTGGGAAAGAGCGTTCTGTTGGTGTAATCCACCATGTTCCAGATCTCGTTCATCACGGGGAACAGGGTGGAGTTCATGTAGTCGATATCCGCCTGAAGATCGGCCAGCGGGCCGAGGATGTCCCGGTCATACATATCACCAATGTTATCGGCGTCGGAATCCATATCGTTCATGACCTCCACGGCCCTTGAACGGAGCGACTCCAGTTCCGGATAGCTTTTAGAGGTGAGGTAATACCTGTAATATCGATATAATATCACATCGGTGTCCTCGAATGAAGATGTTGTGGAGTTCACCTCAGCGTAGAGTGAATACTCCTCTCCATCCGTGGATCGGTATACGTTGAAGCCTGTCAGGTCCTTCCAGTAGTCGCTGACGTTCCACTCCAGGGCCAGGCTGCCTCCGTCAACGGAGAGCTCGCATGTGACCTTATGTGGGGCGGGTGGACGGGTCTCGTAGAATATCAGGTAGGTCTGGCCTGCAGAAGAGCCTCCGTCATCATTCCCCCCTGCGCCGATCAGGATGTCATCGAAACCGTCGCCATTAACATCACCACCTATCGAGACCGAGGCCCCCGATAGATCGGAGGCGTCCTCGCCCCAGAAAGATCCGTCGGCATCCCTGAGGCTGAAATCCATGCTCCATCCTGACGCTTTTCCCAGGACAAGGTATGTCTGGCCAGAGTTCGATCCGCCATCTTCATCCCTACTTGCACCTATCAGAATATCGTCAAATCCATCGCCGTTCACATCACCGGAGCATGACAGCGCAACGCCTGCTCTATCGCTTGAATCCTCGCCCCAGAAGGAGGCGTCTGCATCGGAAAGGCTCGTATCCATTTTCCAGGGGGACACCCTGCCCAATATCAGATAGGTCTGGCCGGCATCGCTTCCAGCGTCGTCGTCCCCGTAGGCGCCGATGAGGATGTCGCAGTAACCATCACCATTCACATCACCGGTTCCCGAGACCCTCCATCCAGAATAGTCATTAAGGTCCTCACCCCAGAATGAGGCATCGGCTGATGATAGATCAGTATCCATGCTCCATCCCGTGGACCTACCGAAGATCAGGTATGTCTGTCCGGATCCTAAACCCCCGCCATCCTCGTCACCATATGCCCCTATCAGGATATCGTCGAAACCATCGCCGTTGACGTCGCCCGCGCCTGATACCGAATGTCCTGAATAGTCATCCGCATCCTCACCCCAAAAAGAAGCATCAGAGGATGATAGGTCCGTATCCATACTCCATCCTGAAGACTTTCCCAATATCAGGTAGGTCTGACCTG
>JAGLEG010000402.1 GCA_023145185.1 Thermoplasmata archaeon | reverse complement strand
GTCCCTGGAATGTGCCTATAATCCTGATCCCGAAGGGTGCCGTTCACGAGGATATCGAAGTCGACCAGCTCCTCCATCAGGATGTCGTGGTCCCCCGGCGCCCTGGTGGACATATCTATCTCCTCGTAATAGGGGAAATATCCATCCTCGAAGGCCTCAAGGATCAGGGTATCCCTTCCCCACGTCCTGTAGAAACCGGTCGACGTCGACCCGACGTTCATCGTATCCAGATGTACCAGATCCTCCGGGTCACCGTTCCTCGTGTTCCCCCCCACGTCCTTCACGGAAGTTGCGGTGATCTGAACCTGGGCCATGGACTCCATCGTCTCCAGATCATATGCGAAACCCTGAACCTCCACCATGGGCGCTGCAGGGTATCCGATGATATCAGGCACGAATCCCCCCTCCCCCGACAGCTCGAAGAACCTGTAAGGTGAGGAGTAGCTCTGCCCGTAGCTGGATGGGTTGCTCCCCGTGAGGTAGATCAGATAGGTTCCCCGGGGGCCGACAAAGCTCACGTTCCCATGGTTATCCGACAGTATGGAGAGGTCATAACCGGGCAGGTCCCGGCACTCTATTGATACCAGTTGATTGGGCAGAGGATCCCCGCCCTCATCTTTTACGTGGACGGTGTAGCCATATTCATCGGTCACCGGATCGTATCTTTCAACGTGTATGGTCACCTCGGTGATCATCCCCTCGTACACCTCGATCCCCTCTGCCCCTCCCCTGCCAAGAGAGGATTCCGCAGTGACATCATAGATATCGGTCGGCAGATCCATCACCAGCTCCCCGTTATCATCCGTGTAACTTCCAGTGCCGGAGGTCCCGGGGTGAAGGTCCCTGTAGGCCATGACCAGAACATCCGGAAGCGGTATTCCCGTCACCTCATCAACAACCGTTACGGAGAGGTTTCCCCTTGGTCTGGGAGTCGGGATCTCCTCCTGGTCCATGGTCGTGTTTATGGAGATCGTCCCGGATGCCCCGGTGGTGTTCAACGGAACCCCCCTGGTGACATATCCACCCCTGTGCAAGGTCAGGTCAAGCAGGGTGTCCTCGGGGGCTCCGAAGAACAGTTTTCCGGAGAGGTTGGTCGGTTTGTATGACAGCACGACCTCGATATCACCCTGATCCGTATCCAGCGTATGCGAGTACGATACGATGGCGTTGTAGAGTGGACCCGTCCCATTCCACACCTCCAGCTCCACCGGGATCATCCCGGGCATGTCCAGAGGGACCTCCAGGGAAAATATCGAGGAGCCAACGTAGAAATTACTGGTGACGTCGTACTCCACCATCCAGTATGGGTCAAGGTAGGATTCCCAGCGGGCCCTGTACTCTCCAGGCCCCATGAGCAGTGAATAATCTCCGGACCCGTCCGGCATCAGGTTGCTCCTGCTGTAGGTCTGGTGGCCAAGGTCGGTATTGTGTCCATATACCCTGAGCTTCCCCGACGAGAGCTTCTCCCCCGTACTTGCGTTCCTGTACGTCAATTTCACGGGCACGTCAGGTACATAAAGGGGCAGCATCTTGATATCCAGGTCGAACTGCTCCTGCTGATATTCCGGTTGAAATGAGGTGGTAAAGTAGTAGAACTCGCCCATGCCTGATATGGACAGCTGACATGGCAAAGTGGTGTTGGGCACCCTAAGGATATACCTGCCCTGGGGATCGGACTGGTCTGTGTACATCTCCATGTTCCCCAGGTGATCGAACGCCACCACGTTGATGGTGTAGCCTTCAAGGGGAGCACCCGAGGTCCCATTCCTGATGTAGCCGGTCACCCTTGTGAACGGCCTGGGTACGTCCTGAACCATGATATCGATATCGTACTCACCATCCGGTTCCACGTATGTCGACCCCCTCCACCTGTAGGCTCCCGATCCATCCTCCACCCATACGAATGAGGGGCCGAAGGAGTAGTGGGAGATGTTCAACAGAACGATGCCGTCAGGACCGGATGTGCCCTCGATCGGGCCAACTACCGCGTTCACGGGCTGGACTTTCAGGAGATATCCCTCTGCGGGGCTTCCATTAGCATAGGTGAGATCTGCGTGAATGTACGCATTGTGGTAGTACGGCAGGGATCGGGTGGAAGATGATACACCATCCGTATTTTCATCCAACATGATCGATCCGGAAAAGATAAACATGGCTACTATCAACA
>JAGLEG010000401.1 GCA_023145185.1 Thermoplasmata archaeon | reverse complement strand
TGAATCTACCGATTCATCAGGATCTTAGCCTGTCAATGTTGGGAGAAGCCTCACTTTGACACTCTTTGAAGTACCCATATGTCAAAGTTAGGCTGGATAGTAGTGTGGTTTCCTCTTGACCTTCTGCTCCTCCACGAGGCCGGTTCCCGTGAGGAACTTGACGTGATAGTATACGACCTTTCTGCTCACGCCAACCTCCTTTGCGATCTTGGTCTGGGTGATCCCGGGGGTGTGCTGTATGGATTTGAGTATGTTCTCCTGTATCCTGGAGAGGCGAACCTTGTCGTCCCTCTTGACGCCCGCAGCGTAGAAACGGCGGTACATCCCATCCTGCTCCGAAACGATCAGCTGCTCTTTTTCGAGTATGTTCACGTGGTGCGAGAGCACTCCCACCTCCAGTTCCATCTCCCTCTGGACCTCCCTGAAGTGGTCTCCGGGGTTCTCCATGATATATTCGTATATCTTCTTCCTGTTCTCCTGGTCCAGGAGGTCCTTCGCCTTGAGGCGGGAGTATCCGACGATGCCGATAATGAGAAGTGCTATTATGACCACAATAAATGCAATCATCGGCAAATAGGACATGCTCAAAGCCGCCATCTCCTCTCCATCATCACCGGGAGCAGGCATAGCAGGATGACTCCAGGAATCTTGTGGATCGTAGGAGGTACCACCTCCATCAAGCTTCCCATAATTTTCATCATCGGCCCTCAGAGCCGGCTCATTGGTATCAACCTCCCCTCCCAAAGTGGCAAGGGCCTCGTCCTCAGCCACCGCTACAACGAGTATCATCGAGGTGTACGGGGTCACGAAGGAGTACTGAACGCCCAGGTCGACGATCTTCTGGATAGTGGTGTCATTCTCCCCGTTGATGGCTATCTGGTCCATCAGGAAGAGTATCTGCCTCTGGGCCCAGAGCCTCCTTATAAAGGGCATGTCGTAGTCCCCGACGGTCGGGAAGCTCTCCTCGAACACGCGTGTTCCCTCGGCCGTCTGTGCGGTCACCGTCGAGGTGATCCTCTCCAGGTTATCGTATCTCCCGACAACAACGATCTCTGACCCGTGGAACAGGCTGGGAGCCCACGTTGGCATCACCATGTTGGTTCCCATGGAGTACTGGAACTGGATGTCCTTCAGCAGTGGGATCGAGACCGTGTCGTAGAAGCCGGTCATCGCATGGGCCGCGTTCGATCCTTCGGGTATGCTGACGGCCACCCCGTTGTTCTCCAGGGACAAAGCGTTGAGGAAATCGAAATCCAGGTCCTGTCCGAAGCCCAACGAGTAGATGGATACGCCTCCGGTGTTGGCCCCCTTGATGTTCTCCCTTATCGCGGCGGTGTTTGTGACCCCCGCGGATGGGAGGCCGTCTGTAAGAAATACTATGATTGGTACTGCCTCCTGGTTATCATCGAATATTTTCAGGCCGTCCAGCAGGGCCTGATCGATGTTCGTCGAACCTGATGCTATGATCTCGTTGATGTATGCGGCAGCGTCATCCGTGTTATCCGATGTGGCGGGCATTATCTCAGTTGAATATGGTGTGACGTCTGCGCTGAACGTGATCACGTTGAACCTGTCCTCCTCGTGTAGCTGGTGGACGATCTCGTCGAACGCGTCCTTCAGCTGGTCTATCTTGGTCCCGGCCATTGAACCGGACCGGTCCAGCACGAAGCAGATGTCCTTGGGCATGTAGTTCCCCAGATCCTCCAGCTGAGGTGAGAAAACGTGCATGAAGTAGCCGCCCGTCCCATCCTCGTATCCGTAGAGCGATCCGTCAACAGGTGGCGCCTGTTCCTCGAACGTGATCTCGATGTTGTCGTTGGAGGCGGGCACGAACCCGTAATTGTATAGCTTGATGGAGTTCCCCTGGGGGCTCTCCTCCTGCAGATCGATGTTGGTTGAATCGTGAGTGAACGATGTGATGGGTACCGGGGCCCTCATCGTGAATTTGAATGATGCGGCCTCGAAGGACGTGTAATCCCCCATCTCATGCATCGGCACGCTTATTGAATACTCCCCCAGGTTCTTCCAGAGGACCTGTTCGTATCGATAGGACAATGTGATGTTGCTTTCGGGCCCGATGTTCAGGTTGATAGAATAATAATAGGGATCGATGGTGCCGGAGAGCTTGATAGCGGTCTTGTTCTGATCCTTTGCATCATCGTACTGCTGATCTGCCGTCTGTTTCTCCACCACATCAGCATAGAACGTCTGCTCATCGATCACGAGGGAGAGGTTGGAAAGGAATGAACCGCGGGGGATCCTGAAGTAGTGGACCACCTCGTTCATCTGGTCGGCTGTATTCCTGACGGTCTTGGTCACGTCGGTAACGGCGTAGTGGTTCCCAACGATCATCTCAACGTCGATGCTGTCGAACACTATGGAGGGGTCCGTACCGCTTACAGGGCTGAAGTTGGGGACGAGAACCATCAATATCGCAAGGGCCATGATCCATATGGACACGTATTTCCTCATTGCTAACACCGATATAACCATGGGAATGTCTTTATTAAGGAACATTGGAACACTTATTAGACAATTGTGCAATGTTATCAATGGGTTCAGATC
>JAGLEG010000400.1 GCA_023145185.1 Thermoplasmata archaeon | reverse complement strand
TCTGGCGGAGGTTGGAAAGAACCATACTCTGATCCGGATCGACGAGGTATCCAGTCCGGGGTCCGTAAAGCTCAGGCTCCGCTCGATGATGGAATCGCTCTATCAGAGAGGGCTTGGCAAGAGATCACATCCGGTGGAGAGGAGGACCACCCCGACCTACCGCATGAACGACAGGAGGAAAAAGATATTGGTCCCTTCGTTCTCTCCATTCTTCGACCCGTTGATAGTAGCATCGTTTGCCAATCAAGGATATGAGCTGGAGACCCTCCCGCCACCCGATCGGGAGTCCGTGAACGTCGGCCTGAAATATGCCAATAACGACATCTGCTATCCCGCAACGATCGTCATAGGGGATATCATCAAAGCCCTGCAGTCGGGGAGGTACGATGTCGAGAACACGGTGGTGGGTATTACGCAGACCGGAGGACAGTGTCGTGCGTCAAGCTACCTCTCTCTGCTCAAGAAGGCCCTTGTCGCAGCCGGATATGGGGGGGTTCCCGTGATCACCGTGACGACCTCCTCGAAACAGCTGAACTACCAGCCGGGACTGGAACTGGATATGAAGAAGTTGACCCGGATGGGCCTTTTCGCCCTCCTCTATTCCGACTCCCTGATGAGTATGTACTACTCATCTGCTGTGAGGGAAAAGAGGAAAGGAGATACGTGGGCACTTGTGGAGAAATACCTGAAAAAGGCCTGTACGTCCCTGGAGGAAGGAAGGACCGGGGACCTTCTGGGATATCTGAGGGAGGCGGTGGAGGAGTTCAACGGGCTGGACGTGAAGGAGGGCGAGTATCCTCTCGTGGGGTACGTCGGGGAGATATACGTCAAGTATAGCCCCTTCGGCAACATGTTCCTTGTGGACTGGATGGTGGATAACGGCGTGGAGGTCATCGTGCCCTCCATGTTCGAGTTCTTCTCCCAGTACTACCTCAACGACAGGTTCCTGGTGGACAATGACGTGAAGAGGAAGAGCCTGTTCTATTTCCTGACCTACCCGGCAGAGTGGTATGTACAGTTCCATCTGGGGAAGTTCGAGAAGGTCAAAAAGAGGTACCGATACTACAGACGCTCCCACGATCCCAGGCAACTCTCCGAGATCGCCAGCCAGACCGTAACGCTTGTCGACCAGTTCGGGGAGGGATGGCTTATACCCGCCGAGATCAGTTCCTTCATGGATTACGGCATCAAGAACGTCCTGTGCGTGCAGCCCTTCGGATGTATAGCGAACCACGTGATAGGCAAGGGCGTTGAGAAGAGGCTCAAGGAGATCAATCCCGACATGAACATCCTCTACCTGGATATGGACGCAGGGTCCTCCGAGGTGAACCTGCTCAACAGGCTGAATTTCCTTGTCAAGGCGGCAAGGTCAGACATGACACTATAGTTTTCAAACATGGTGCCGTCATCAGCCCCGGTGATGTGTGTATTGAATGCCTAGAATAACGGTTAATAAGCAAAAAATAAGCAAAAAAATGGCAGTAACAGGTGTTTCTACCCATGGCGATGCCACAGGCTAATTAAAAAAAAAAGGAGGTCGGGCCCT
>JAGLEG010000040.1 GCA_023145185.1 Thermoplasmata archaeon | reverse complement strand
CGGCATCCACTGCGGATACTGTTATCACGTTGTACCCCCAAGGCCCTCTCTTTGTATCCAACTTGGTCTGCCACAGGTCCACGTCCACATAATCAAACAGGTCCTGTGTCCCATCCGGGGATCTCAGCATCAGGGAAAACAATTCCCTTTCATCACTGGCATACCCTTCCATTTCGATCTCCTCTCCAGTTATGAACGAAGAGCCATCTCTGGGTGATGTAATGCTCACCGAAGGAGGTATCATATCAGGGATCCCATCAACGAATATCTCGATATACGATCTGGTAACAAGGCCCACGTTGTCAATAGCTTCCAGGGTTATGTTCACATCACCCCGATATCCCCCGAACTCTATCTCGTAAGTGAATTTGCCCGAACCATCCAGGGTGTCGGTAATATCCAACGTTCTCCCCAGATAGCCTATGGTAAGCTGTGACATCATTACATCGTCTGATACCTCCCCCTTTACGATAACGGAATCGTTTCTGATGAAGGACCCGTTGTTCGGAGAGACCATTTTGAAAGAAGGTGGTATCTCCTCGAACGTCACGAAGAACACTACGGTCTGGATATTGTCCAGATCATCAATTATCGACATCCTGACCGATCTCCTCCCGCCCTCTGTATCGGATGAGTTGAAACTCCAGGTGAGGGACCCATCGGTCTCCTCAAATCTTGAAAGCGGATTGCTCCAGGCGTATTCGTTGTTCAGGAAACCCACCCCGGATATGGTGTCTTCGGTATGCAATACCTCAACGCCTATCTCGGTGGAAAGCCCCCAGGATATCGTTTCGTTCACCAATCCATCCCAGACAGGAGCCCGTGTATCCTTGAAATATAAACTGAAGGTCACATTATACTCCTTCCTGGTCCCCTCCTCGTTGATATCAGCAATAAAATTGAATATATTCTCACCTGCATATCCGTTCAGGCCATGTGCGATCCACGGTATCTCCGCCTTGTCGTATCCTTTGAACTCGATCAGTTCTACAGGTACGGTTCCTTTCTCTCCAACTATCCTGGGGTTCTCCAATTTGTCGAATAGATAGTTGATCGTCCCGTTCTCCATATCCCAATCAAGTGTCCAATCGCTTATCCATCCGGATACTGTGTTCTCTCCGTATATCTCGAACCCCTCATCACTCTGACCCTTATCGTTTATCGTAAAGAATTTGGGAGTAAATTCGCCGTCGTAATAGATGGGATCGTATATCTTTACCCTCACGAACACGGAGGTCTTTATGCTCTGTACGTTCCTCATTACGAAGTACCCGCCTCCTGTGTAATAACGTTTGATCAATCCCATGTATGGCGATGTGGTTGAGATATCCTTGAGGTCGTTTCCGACGAAGGATCCAAGCTGCCAATCCCATTGGGTCAAGCCAATAAGTTTCCCCCCCCGCATACTATCATCATATAC
>JAGLEG010000004.1 GCA_023145185.1 Thermoplasmata archaeon | reverse complement strand
ATAATGGAACCTCGATCGACCTTGGCCCGTACGTACATGACCCCGATCAACTTGATACTATCATCCTTACCGCTCAATCCCTCAACCTCGATCTGTTTGGCGCTGCAATTGACGGGACCGTGCTTTCCATAATACCTATCCGGGACATGTCCGGGACGGGATCTGTCCGTGTAACGGCCACGGACCCGAGATCCTACAGCAGCGTGGTCAATATCAACGTCACAATGATCCCCGTCAATGATGCGCCCACGCTCACACAACCTGGTGTGCAGGACCTGGGCAGGGGCACCTTCAGGTTCAACATCACGTATTGGGACCTCGAGGGAGACATGCCGGCATCAATGCAGGTGGAGATAGACGACGCAGCATACGATATGACGCCCATGGGTTCAAGGGGGCAAGGCCCGGCCGACGGCATTCCATATTACCTGATCAAGGACCTGGAGGCGGGCGCCCATACCTATCGGTTCATCTGCAGCGATGGAGATGTGGAGGTCTCCACCACATCAGGAGAGGTAATTTCCAAGTTACGGCAGGACATATTCTACCTGGAGGGGTACGAAGGGGCCTTGAATATTACCATCTGGACCATCGGGGATGGGTCCATCCCATATCTGGAGGCCGATCTACCGGTTGAGGGCTCCCCGGACAACAAGGTGTTCGTGGGCTGTTCATTCGTCATTAGATCGAACGATAGGGAGATCAGCAGGGTGAGTATCCGCCTTGAACTATCCTTTTTCAGGGAGGACATCCTCCCCCTTGAGACCGATGCCTGGAGAAATAACGATACCGTATGGGTGCGCATACTTGGTGGGATGTACAGCTCTCCAACCGGAGTATACACCTTGGACCTGACAGAAGGACCTTTCCTTGGGATCATTGCCTTTTTCTCCGGTTTGAACCCGGATCACGATGAGGATGGGGACGCCGTTCCTGACAGGATCGATGTTTTTCCATTTGATCCTACCGAATGGCTGGACGCCGATGGGGATGGCCTTGGCGATAATGGGGATGATGATGATGATAACGATGGCTACAACGATACTGTTGAAATACTGGCCGGTTCATCACCTTATAACCCGGGTTCGATACCTTCGGATACAGATGGAGACGGGTTGATCGATATCTTCGACGATGATGATGACGACGATGGCATACCGGATATCTGGGAGATCGGATACGGGCTCGACCCGCTGAACGGGTCAGATGCCGGGAAGGACAATGACGGAGATGGGCTGACCAACCTCGACGAATATCTTCAGGGAAAAGATCCCAACCGGAAGGATGTCGATACGGACAAGGAGGGGGATTGGCGGTATCTCTGGGTCGGATCGGGCCTGGTCGCTTTCCTGCTTATTATCATCATCATCGCATTCATCCTGTCCAGGCACCACAGGGAGGAGATGGAGGAGATCGAGTTTGAAGATATGGAGGCTTCGGAGGGCGAATGGGAGATCCGTGGGGAACTGGACCTGACGGAGGCGGTGGAGTGCGACTCCTGCTCCGAGGTCTATCCCAGGGAGATCCAGAAATGCCCCTTCTGCGGCAGCCTTGAAAGGACGTCCCTGTCGGAAGGCGCAATAATGGAATGATAGAAATAACCAAAAACCCATTCCAAAATATGATTCTACAGGGTAAAAAGATATTCATCACGGGTGGTTCAAAAGGTATCGGGGCCTCATGTGTCAGGATCTGCTCCGACCTCGGAGCCGATGTGGGCTTCACATATCTCACCGGGGATAAGAACGCGAAAGAGCTGAAGGATCGTTCCAGGGCCCCGGGCAGGCATCTGTCGAGTTACAGGGCCGATGTTCGTGATCGCACTGACCTGGTAGATGCCATGGGATCGTTCTCGTCATCAGGGTCCAGGAAGGGCATAGACGGCATAGTGGTGAATGCGGGCATCTACATGAGGACCAACTTCGCCGACCTCTCCCCCGAAGAGTGGTCCAGGACCATCTCCACGAATCTGGACGGGGCGTTCCATACCGTCAAGGCTGGAGCAGACCTCATGGAGAGGGGCGCCATTGTCTTCATTTCATCGCAGCTGGCGTTCAGGGGATCGGAAAGCGGAGTGGATTACTCGGCATCGAAAGCCGGCATTCTGGGGCTGGCCCGTTCCCTGGCCAGGGAGCTTGCACCTGATATCAGGGTAAATTCGGTCGCTCCCGGGTTCGTTGATACGGATATATTATCCTCGGACACGGACGAGAAAAGGAGATGGAGGGAACAACAGGTCCCCCTTGGCAGGATCGCAGGCCCTCCCGAGGTGGCCAACACGGTCGCATTCCTGCTTTCCGACATGTCATCGTATATCACAGGGGCCACCATAGACGTTAACGGCGGACTGTATATCCACTGATCAGCCGTTTATGCTTATCTCAAAACCCCAGGAGGAGAGCGTTATTGGATCACCTGATAGAAAGATGGTCAGGAGGGAGGCAGTGGGTATCATCAGTTCCGCACCTCCCGTGCCATCCGGGTCCAACCTCAGGTACGAGACGATCAGCTCATGAGCGGTGCTGTCTGAGACCACCTGACCCGTGACGTTCTTCATATCCATCACAACCTCCCTGGTAAGGTCAGCCTCGATCTCCAGACGAATGGTCATATTCCCCTCCTCAACGGATATGATCTCCACATCCGTGACGCCTATCGACCTGGCAAGTGTGTGGATGAACGATAGGTCTACCTCCACGTCCAGGTCGAGTTCCAGGTCGAATATTGACGTATCAAGGGCCACTACCTCCCCTGTTATCCTCGCAGCATCCTGATCGGCCAGCGCCAGGAAGTGTGTTTCATTGAGCACACCGGTCACATTTGACCCCTCATGGGTCAGGGGAAGCGAATATTCCCCGAAGGATACCTTGAGAGAACCCTCCACCGTATCCACATCATCGAACCCCTCCAGCTCCACCGTGAGATCGCAGGTATCGCCGAAGATCCCGAAATAGAGGCTTTCGACCTCGATCCCCCCCAATTTCCTGCCTTTCAGATAAATGGATGATGCGATGGCAGTTATTATTATCAGCAGGACCACCGCAACGGCGATGTATGGTGAGGCTTTCTTTAGATCAGGTCCCCTCCCTTTTCTCAACCAAGATCACCTCTTCGATCCCCTGGCGCTCTTCACCTTTCCATCGAGGAAATTGGACAGGAGCGTGGGCATCATCCTCTTCGCGAGGAAGGTCATGCCGCCGGAAGAGGTGGGGTGGACCATAAAGGCTCCCTTTTCCATTCCCCTGATGATCGCATCCGCAACGTGCCCTGGAGATATCGGCCTGATGGTATCCCCTATCTCCTTTAGCTCCCTGGGCTTGTGTGCGTTCTCGTACTCAAGCTGAGGTGTATCGGTATCAGGGGGGAAAACTACGGAGACTCCGATCCCATCGGGTTCCAACTCCATTCTCAGGGCTTCGGAGAAACCCCACACCCCGAATTTTGCCGCGCTGTAAGCGGTATAGCCATACAGCCCCAGAAAACCCGCCATGGAGCTGATGTTCACGATATAGCCGGGCCGCCTCATCGATCCAAGGAACGCCCTGCACATGTTCATCGTCCCCATGAGGTCCACGTCCACGGTCCTTTTCATGATCACGGGGTCCATCACCGATAGCTCTGATGGGTGCACCATACCCGCTGAATTGATGAGAATATCGATCTTCCCCCTCTCCCTGGTGATCTTCTCCGATAGGGAGGATACCGCCTCCCAATCCGATACGTCCACAGCGTACCAGGACGTCCTCTCGCCTATCGTGGATACGGCGCCTTTCAACTTCTCCTCATCCCTTGCTGCTATCAGGATATCTGCTCCCCTGGAATGTAGTTTCCCTGCCGCCTCCAGCCCGATCCCGCTGGATCCTCCGGTGATCAAAGCGACCTTACCCTTGAACGAGCTCATCTTGACCATATCGTCGGTAAAACCCACCGGTCACTATTTAAATATAGGGATATCGAGGAGGTGGAAGGATCACGTCGCCTCTGCAAGTGCGTAAGATCCAAGGATCCGCCCCTCTATCTGCATCGATTCGGAGTTCAGGTGGGTCATGTCGTCAAGATATGTATGATACTCAACACAACCCGAGCCCCAGGCCGCCACACCCATGGACCCACCCTGCACGAACGGCCAGTAATCCGAGTAGGGTATCTGAAGATCGTTGTAGCCGTACCCGATGGTGTAATCCTTCAGTGCAGGTTCGACCCTCAGGAGCTGATCGCCGATCTCCTTCAGCTTCCCCAGCGTGGTGTTGCAGTTGCTGACCATGGAAACGGACATGGCCTCCCTGTCAGTATGGGCCATGTCGAAATTAAGGACCTGGAGGTTCTCGCCCAGCTCTGCCCTGTGCGCCTTCTCATACTCCTTGCTTCCAAAGAGCCCTTCCTCCTCTCCCCCGAAGGTCGCAAACCTGACGGTCCTTGAGAACTTCTTTCCCGAATCGACCATACCCCTTGCTATCTCTATCAGCGATGCAGGGCCCACGGTGTTATCAACAGCACCTATGGTGTTGTAGCATGTATCATGGTGGGCGGTGAACATTATGATGTCATCAGAGCTGCCGGATGAGGGAATATCCCCGACCACAACGCTGATGTCCAGGTTGCCGATCCAGATGTCGATATCCATCCTCAGCCTGTGGGTGGGGGTCATCTGCAGTATCGTGTCCCCCATCTCCTTCGATACCATGAAGAAGGGTATGTCCGGGTAATCATCGTACTCCACTGGATTCTGGTTGGATTTGAACATCGGGAGATAGCCAAGGGATTCACCCCTCCACGTATTCTGGAGGATGATAGCCTCTGCGCCCGCGTCGTATGCGTCGAAGTACACCTCACTGTTCGGTGGGGTATCTCCATTCTGCTCGATGAGGCAGACCCTGCCCCTTGCGCTCGAATATGCACTCTCATCGGTGCCATTTCCCACACTGACCACGTCAAGGTCATCCCTGAAGTCGCGCCAGTTATATGATCCGGAGTACCCCTGAAAGACGTATTCCGTCATGTGCTCGAAAGTTATTGTGTCCCCCAACGGCCTTGGGATCGTTCCCAGCGGCCCGTACTCCACCAGTGATATCCTTGTGTTCCGCACCTCGAACATAGGAACCGAGTAGGTCTCGATATGAACCTCCTCGAGCCCGGCGTCCTTGAACTGAGCAGCGATGTACTCCGCACCCAGCCTCTCCTCCTCCGATCCCGACATCCTCGGCCCGTTGCTGCAGAGCTCCCTTACGTGTATGGCCGCCCTCTCATGATCGAAATCAATTATGTAGACCTCCTCCTCCCCACCGAAGATAATGCTGCCTCCAAACCAGGTAGCGAGGACGAGTGTGAGGACGACACCTCCGCTTACCAGACCCAGGATATGCTTGCGGTCCATGGGACCGCTATCGACCACTTGGTAGATAAATCCTGAGATAATCCATGCAACATAGAGAGGAAAACAGAGAATATATTTAATATGTAAATGGAGTTGTGCAAACGAGAAGGAATGTCAAAAAAAGGAAGGTTCGTGATCACATCCAACAGGCTCACAAAGAGCTATGGGAGCCTCATGGCGCTCGACTCCATCGACCTGGAGATCCCCCATGGGTCCGTGGGCCTTCT
>JAGLEG010000399.1 GCA_023145185.1 Thermoplasmata archaeon | reverse complement strand
AGGCGTTCAACGATGGAATATTTGTGACGTCACTTGTGGGGGCCAGGGACGAAG
This sequence comes from Thermoplasmata archaeon, assembly GCA_023145185.1. Lineage (GTDB taxonomy): Archaea > Thermoplasmatota > Penumbrarchaeia > Penumbrarchaeales > Penumbrarchaeaceae > JAGLEG01. The sequence goes on along the minus strand of JAGLEG010000399.1, from coordinate 1,490 downwards.
CTTCTCTGCTATTTCGGGGGAGGTGGGAACACTTTTCCGGAAAGGTGGTGTACTCCACCGATGATGGGTCGTTCGGCCACCCGGGTTTCATCACGGAGCCGTTGAAAGAGGTACTTGAGGGGATGTCCAAGGAGGAGATCTCGAGAACGGTCATATTGTGCTGCGGTCCTGAGGCCATGATGGTCAACTCATGCCGTGTCCTGAAGGAGTTCAACGTACACGCCCTGTTCTCCCTGGAGAGGCTGATGAAGTGTGGTATCGGCCTGTGTGACTCCTGCGCCGTGTCGGGCCTGAGGGTCTGTGCCGACGGTCCCGTTTTCTCATGTGATAAGCTGGATGATATAGAGGAGTTCGGCAATACACACAGGGACAGGAGTGGAAGGTCGGTCCCGATAGGTGAGGTGATATGATGTCAAATGGTTGGAGATCTTTGATAATGTCGTTATCCATGGTTACCGGACTTGTATTGCTCTCAGTGTTCGGAAGTACGGTGTCCAATGGGGTCGATGATGGGGCCCCCCTGACGCTCTACATGATCCGGCTGCCCACCGATGACGTGAACCACCTCTCACTCTATCCCGAGGACAACATAAGGGTCAGGGAGAACAGCTCCTACAGGGTCATGTTGGGACAGGAGGGGTCGGGCCAGGACTCGATAACGATACTTTATCCTCCGGTGAAGGAGGATAACAAGCTCCAGTACGAGACCAATATCTCCATTGACGCCCACTACGATCTCAACATATTCGCCCGTCCACCGCAGGACCTGTCCGACCTGGAGTACCGGATAGAGGTGTTGATAGAACTGGACCATACAAGGGACGGCGACTACGAGGATGAGATAAGGTTCCAGGTCACTGGGGAGGCTTCCAATATGGATCCCGAGGAACCCACCAACATCGTGGGTCAGATACCTGTGGATATTAACAAACTGGGTGACCTGAGGGGGGGGAGGATGAGGGTGACCCTGACACGCCTGGATGATATCGATACGCCTGTGTGGCTCTACACCGGATATCTTGGTAAGCAGTGCATGATCAGGCTTCCATATTCCAAGTTCGTTTACGTTGAGGAGGATGAGAGTGGAGATGTGAACTGGGCTCCTTTTCTGGTAGGTGCCATCATCGTAATTGTGGTCGTCGTTGGATATATTCTGTATCAGAATAAGCAGAAAGAAGATGAGACTGTGATAGAGGAGCCCGGGAAGAGGGGCCCCCGGAGAGGGCGAAGATGACCGTCACCTTTGACCTCCGGTGCGGCGTTTCCGGTGACATGCTGCTCGCATCCCTAATGGACATGTACTCCGGTGAGGGAGACGTAGAAGCTGTTTTAAGCACCATAAGGAGGGCTGCAACGGTCATGTCACCCACGGACGTATCATTGAGCAGGGTGACCAGAAATGGCGTTGAGGCCAATGTTATCTCGGTTAGCTGGGAGCCAATGGAAGCGGAGACCGTTGGTGCCGGGGAGATGAAGGAGTATCTCGAACG
>JAGLEG010000398.1 GCA_023145185.1 Thermoplasmata archaeon | reverse complement strand
TAAAGTGCTCCCGACGGAATTTGAATCCGTGTCCCTGGCTCGAGAGGCCAGGATGATTGGCCGCTACACCACGGGAGCATCCATTGGCATATGTAAGGCCGGCGAAGGAGCATTTCATTTATAAATCTTTTCTGGAACGCGCAAGTCAACTGCCTGTTTTCCAACGTGGTGATCACTCTTCAAAAGCCTCTTCCTTTTTTACTGCCCGTTGGGAAGATCGCGAACGCGATCATCGCGACGATGACCATTCATGTAATGATAAGGGTCCACGGCGGTTCGCATGCCTTGGTAGTGCCGTTTAGAGAATAAGTCCGAAGAGAATGGAGCGGGCATCACTTTTTCTGGATCTTCGCCCATGAATCCCTGAGGGTGATGGTCCTGTTGATCACCAATCTGTCGTCCGTCGTGTCCGGGTCGATCATGAAATATCCAAGCCTCTCGAACTGGAATGAGGCCCCGACCCTCTTCTCCCTGACAGATGGTTCAACCTTGCACCCGTTAAGGACATTCAACGATCCAGGGTCCAGGTGATCGGTGAAATCACCCTCCACCCCAAGCGGGTCCTCCACCGTGAAAAGTTTACCATAAAGGCGGACCTCCGCCTCGACAGCATGTTTGGCGGAAACCCAGTGAAGCGTTCCTTTTACCTTTCTACCGTCGGGGGCGTCCCCTCCTCTGGAATCCAGGTCCGCCCTGCAGATGAGCTCAACAACTTCGCCTCCCTCCTTGACAACATCAGTGCAGGTGACGAGATAGGCATTGCGGAGGCGGACCTCCTTTCCGGGGGAGAGCCTGAAGAATTTTCTCGGGGGGTCCTCCAGGAAATCCGATCTCTCGATGAACAGCTCGTTGGAAAAGGGGACCGATCGTGTCCCGGCCCCGGGGTCCTCCGGATTGTTTTTCACTTCCATGAGGTCCTCGTGGTCATCGGGCAGGTTCTCTATGGTCACCTTGAGGGGGTCCAATACGCCCATCGATCTGGGGCTGGTCCTGTTCAAATCCTCTCGCACACAATGCTCCAGTAGCTCGAACGATATGGTGGAATTGATCTTGGCAACGCCTATCCTTGAGCAGAACTCCCTGATCGAGGAAGCGGGGTAACCCCTTCTCCTCATGCCGCTTATTGTGGGCATTCTGGGGTCATTCCAACCAGTTACCAATTTATTTTCTACAAGCTGTAGTAGTTTTCTCTTGGACATCACCGTGAAGGTCAGGTTCAGCCTTGCGAACTCGATCTGCTGGGGATGGTAGACGTCCAGGTGGTCCAGGAACCAATCATACAGGGGGCGGTGGTTCTCGAACTCGAGAGTGCAGAGCGAATGCGTGATATCCTCGATGGAGTCCTCGAGCCCATGTGCCCAATCGTACATCGGATATATGCACCACTTGTCCCCGGTGTTGTGATGGGAAGCCTTGAGGATCCTGTAGATGACCGGATCGCGCATGTTCATATTGGGATGGGCCATATCGATCCTGGCCCTTAGGACCTTCTCACCATCTTTGAACTCTCCCTTCCTCATCCTCTCCAGCAAATCCAGGTTCTCCTCGACCGGCCTGTCTCTGAACGGGCTCTCCCTTCCTGGCGTGGTCAGGTTCCCCCGATACTGACGGATCTCCTCTCCAGTGAGGTCGTCCACGTAGGCATTGCCATTTCTTACCAGGTCGACGGAGAGGTCATACATCCTTCCGAAATAATCGGAGGCGAAATATAGGCGGTCCTCCCAGTCGAAGCCGAGCCACTTCACATCCTCCTTGATCGATTCAACATACTCCTCCTCCTCCCTGGAGGGGTTCGTATCGTCGAAACGCAGGTTGCATTTCCCCCCGTATTCCTCCGCGATCCCGAAATTGAGACAGATGGACTTCGCATGGCCGATATGCAGGTAGCCGTTCGGTTCCGGTGGGAATCTTGTGTGGACCCTGCCTCCGTGTTTGTCGGCCCTGATATCTTCGTCGATGATCTCCCTTATGAAATCGGTTTTCCTGGGGTCGCTGCCTTCCATGATATCTCACCTGCTTTGAGGGATTAAGGAAGAGTTTCTTATAAACATTAGGGCCCAACCACTGTGGCATCAGATCTGGTCGGGGCAAGGAAAAGAGAAAAAGATTGGTAGCCCCGACCAAGTATTGCTGGAAATTGAGCGTTAAGTTTACATTTTGATCATCTCTTAAACGCTCAACCACCGTCGAATCAAATTGGATAATGATCGTATGGTGATTCGACGTGGCTCAAATCTGGTCGGGGCAAGGAAAAGAGAAAAAGATTGGTAGCCCCGACCAGATTTGAACTGGTGACGGGAGATCCAGAGTCTCCCATGCTAGACCGCTACACTACGGGGCTATACTGTTGGGGCCGGATGATTATCCATCGAATATTTATCCCTTCCGGTGAACGATTTTTCACATCATGGAGATGACCATTTCGTTCATACAAAGGCGATAATGGCGGCGTGCAGGTTTCGAAATGAGATGTTCCTCCCATGAGAGGCTTTCAGTGTTGAAAACGGCTCATTTTCGGCCATGACAGAAAGGTGCTGTCTGACGATATGCTTATTTAGGGGGAGCGTAATGGGACGGCGATCCATATGGTTGACGAAAGAGAAAGCCAGTTGCCGAAACCGCTCATCAGGAATATGTTCACCATTTTGATGGTTATGGGTATAATTCTTTACGTCGGATGGCTGATAGCCGCCTCCGTCATAAATGGAAAGGTGATCATCTTCGACCTGGGGCTCTATTCGATCACCATCCTCATGTTCCTTATGGGGCTGACCGGCAGATACCTCTACGGACTGAAGATCGCCAGGGATCCCTCGCAGGACTGAAAGCGTAAATTTCGATACGACCTCAGTGCGTTGGAATAAACCGTTATATCTGTTCAATGTAATTACCATTCATGGATAGGCTCATCCTGAACGGTATTGGCTCGATCTGTGATACTGCAAGGGAGCTGGAGGCAAGGGGGTGGGCGAAGGGGTTCTTCGGAAACATCTCTATCAACCTGGGCACACTGGACATGGAGAAGACGGAGGTGAGTGGGCTTTATCACCACGATCTGCCCGTGGAGGATCTCATCGGATCCATCCTGCTGATAACACGTTCTGGTTCCACAATGAGCGAGGTCTCAAAGGACCCCGAGAGCCACGTAGGGGCATATTCTATCTCAAAACGTTCCATGGACCTTTTCTGGGGGGAGGGGCCGCCCACAAGTGAGATCGGTTCGCATCTGTTGATCCATGAGATAGGTGCCGCCAGGGGAATAATTCACTGCCATCTCGATAATATGGAGAGGATAGAAAAGGATGGGGTCCAAAAGCAAGGATTCGGGTGGGTTGGAACACTGGAACCGGGTTCACCCGAGCTCGCGGAAGCCACGTCCGAGGCTGCGAGACTATATGATACGATAATATGGAATGGTCATGGCGTGGTATGTTTCGCCGGAGATCTGCAAAAGGCACTTCATCTGGTATTTGAGGCCGATGATAGGCTTTCATCACGGGACAAGTCGGTGCTTGTCCCTCGGGAATAGGACGACCTCCCGAACGTTCGACACGCCTGAGATGATCATGGTCAATCTTTCAACACCCAACCCCCATCCGGCGTGGGGCGGCATTCCGTAGTCAAATGCCTTGGAATAGAAATGGAAATCCTCCTCATTGAGGCCTTTCCTCTTGAACATCTCCTTGAGCAGTTTCGGATCGTGGACCCTCTGCCCACCCGATACCAGCTCCTTCTCCCCGTAATTCAGGTCAAAGCCCTTGGATACCCTGAACTCTCCATCCTTTGGCTGTATGTAGAATGGTTTGAGGTCCACGGGCCATTCGGTGATGAAATAGAGAGATGGCCTCTCCTTCGCTATGATCCTGGCCCCCTCCGTGGGTATGTCATCGCCCCACTGGATGGTCCTCATCTTTCCGCTCCCCTCATCCCTGATCTTGAGCTTCTTCTCCTGGAGCCTCTCTATGATCTCCCCGTAGGTGATCCTGGGGAACGGCCTTTCAGGTACTGTCAAAGTTCGCTTCAACGCCTCGAGGCACATGAAATTATTGTTAATGACATCAGTGTAAGCCCTCTGGATCACCTTCTCCAGGATCTCCATTGTGTCCTCGTCATCGGACCAGGCCATTTCGACGTCGATGGACGTGTACTCGTTGAGGTGTCTTACTGTGTCGTGCTCCTCGGCCCTGAAGGCCGGCCCGATCTCAAAGACCCTGTCGAGGCCGGTGGCCATCATGGTCTGCTTGAACAGCTGAGGGGACTGGTTCAGGTACGCAGGCCTGTCGAAGTACTCCATCTTGAACAGCGCCGTTCCTCCCTCCGTGGCGGCGGCGACTATCTTCGGGGTATGCGTCTCAAGGAAATCCTCCTCCAGCAGCACATCCCTTGTGGCCGAGAGGATCGTGGACCTTATCTTGAATATCGCCTGTTTCTCGGGCTTTCTAAGGTCCAGGAACCTGTTGTCCAGCCTGGTATCCATATCTGCGTCCACCTTGTCCACGACGCCGAGTGGCAGTGGGGTCTTCGCTTCGCCCATCACCTTGACGTAGTATGGGATCATCTCCCATCCCGCCCTTGCCTGAGGGGACTGCTTGATAACACCCCGGACGGATATGGCGGATTCCCTGGGTATCGAGGTGATCTCCTTGAACAGCTCGGGGCCCATCGTCTTGCTCAGGGCGGTCACCTGTGCCAGGCCGCTCCTGTCACGGATATGGATGAAGGCCATCTTACCAAGGTTCTTGGTACTCTGGATCCAACCGCAGAGGGTCATCTCCGTGTTGTAATCATCCTCATCGATCTCGGCTGCGTATTTGGTCCTCTTCCAGGTCGTGTCCGACATCTTCACCAACTCTTAAATTGACGACCCCCCATGGGACAACATGATTTTGGGGAGGGCCATATAAATTTCGGTATCAACTACAGATATTTAAGCCATGACCCTCTGTTTATAACCTGTGTGCCTGTATGTGTGACACTGTCGGTCTGAAAATCCCATTTCCGCTCATTGGAGCGGCCCTCTGGAGGCCCTTTGCCACAGGAGGAACGTTCATGTTCACATTATTCATGTTCAAATGAATAGTTAATAGTGATATTATCGATATTCGACACCAGGTGTATTATTTTGAGAAACTTTTAAATAAGGTGTACTGCGTATTTGCTCAGTAAGGGTGAGTGATCGATTTGGAGATGAAGTCACTCTGATGGGAAGGCTATATACTATTCGGATAATATAAGAGGTGTAAATTATGAAAGGAAATAATGGAAGGAAGGCAGTATCACTTATGTGTACACTCGCCTTTGCCATGGTTGCGTTCATGGGATTTGCCATTGCTGCAGAGGAGCCTGTTCTCACAGCGCCGGTTGCTGCAGTTGACGTCACTATTGGCTATGTTGGAGATACGTTCACATTTACTGTTGATGAATACGGAGCAGGATACAACAATATGAACATAAGTGTGAGCGTGAACATTGACAGCACGGACTACCCGATGGTCTGGAATGAGACGAACACGGAGTGGGTATATGCCTACGTGTCCATGGCCTCGGGAATGTACGAGACGAATATAACGGTCTGGGACACCAATAATGTGACCAACCTCATGTATGACGACACCCTGACGTTCGACGTCTGGGAGCCGGTCATGTACGTTGATGCATATGTGGCACCAACGTTCGAGGAGGACCCGATGGAACCCGTAACCTGGGACCTGACAGGCGCTTTCACTCCTGCCATGGACCTTGGTGGGATGAACCTCACGTTGACCGAGGACTTCCCGGCGGAGTGGACGGTCGATGTTCTGGATGACTACACCTGGAATGTCACCCCACCGGTGGACTTCTTCGGAGAGATCATGGTGAACGTCACCGCGTCGGATGGATTGACCAGCAGTGTCTACCATGTCTTCACGTTCGATGTTGTGGGCGTGAACGACGTCCCGATGATCGACTACGTAATGGTCGACGAGGTTGAGATCATCCCCGAGATGATTAACATCACAACCGAGGTTGATGAGGATGGAAATGCTACGGCCTGGATCAACGAGACCATGGTCCTCCTCGAACTCGATGAGGATGGCGCGCTCTCCTTCATGGTTGGCGCATCTGACCTTGAAATGGACAACCTTACCTACACTTTCGCTATGG
>JAGLEG010000397.1 GCA_023145185.1 Thermoplasmata archaeon | reverse complement strand
TCCTTGACCGTCACATTTCCGTGTACATCGGTCGGCCCGACGGACGCTCCTCCGACGTAAACATCCGCACCTTCGATGCTTATCCCGTCCCCTTCCGCGTGGGCTTTCACCGTTATGATCAGGTCATTTTCCAGATCGTCCCCGTCCATGACGCTCTTGTTCAATGAGATATAGACCCGCTCAACGGGGTTGTAGAACTCTCGAAGGGCCTCGTCCCAGTAGGTCCTCTGTGTGAAGTTCAGAAATAATGTGGAGCCATCATACATCGCATTGTACCTGATCGAGCTCATCGGAAGATATACCGAAAGGCCCGTAGCAGCCGGGTTCTCCCCCGGGTGGTGGTACCCATCTATCCTCATCGAGTTGTAGTGGTTCAGGGAGATATTGGCGAGATCTGTGATCTCCGACGTCAGGTCAGCGTAGATGATCTCGGCGAGGAGGTCACCAACGTCACTGTAACTTGAGTCCCTCATCCTCTCCGCCCTGTTGAAGGTGGCGCGGAGCAGGTGAGGCCTTACGACCTCCAGATAATATGTCCACTCGAAGATCTCCCTGGACAGGTTATCCCACGACGGTATAAGGAGCTCCGTCATGATCGTCAGGTCAGCGGAGACTATTGTCGAATATGTCTCGGTGGCACTGTAGGTATCCTTGAACATCCTGACCAGCTCCCTGGTCAGGTCCTCGGGTCCCAGGGGGTCCGGACCGCCCATCCTCTCCACAAAGGTGTAATTGTATCCATACCAGGGCTGTTCGTCCTCCGAGCCGATGCCTATACGGGCCCACCTCGCAACCTGCTCGAACACCTCTACGGTCCCCATGGAACAGGTGTCAAAGGAGATGATATCCAGATCGATATCCCCACCAAGGGAGGTGGAAGCCTCCTCGAATGCCCGTCTGAGACCATCCAGCCTCATGGATCCCCCCGTGTCATAGGCAAATCCCCTCTGAAGTGGGGACGGATCGCCCAGCTCGGTCCTGTACCATCCGGAGCCGTGGTCCCAGATGGTCAACATCACGTTGTCTGCACTGTAAGTTGAGAGAGAGTAGTTCAGAAAATCCCTGAGAACACGCCAGTCGGACATGTCAAGTTCATCACCCCAGGTGGGGTCGATATCGGATAGGGGGATATCCTCCGACCCTATGCCCGGAACAGGATGGTGCTTGATCCGGTACAAGTGGGTGTTGTGGTCATCCTTCATGTCGGAGAGGACGATAACCTCAAGATCGGCGGTGGGATGGCTGTTCTCCAGTTCTTCGAGGTCCATCCACGCCGCGTTCCCGTAGGTCCCATTGACTCCAAGGGTGTTGTCACCCGCCATATAGATGAGAAACAGCCACGTTCCAACATCCCTGGTCGTATCGGCCATTTCCGTTTCCGTGGATGAGGACGATAAGGCCGGAGCCAATGTCATTAGCAGCAGGGCCAAAACAGCAAATGTTGGAACGTATCTGACCTTCACGACCTCAGAACTGGGGTCGGGGTTTATATTATTGATGGTTGAACGTGCATACTTGTGTAACGTAACTTTCAGTGTAGCTTGGGAACATATCGCGCCTATCGCACAGGAGGATCACCTCTAATTTGACTTGACAGTGATCTTCAGGGGAGCTATGCCGTCGATCCCAGCCTCCACCACGTCACCGTCCACGAGCGGCCCCACCCCTGCGGGGGTCCCGGTCATGATGATATCATCCTCCTCCAGCGTCATGACCCTCGATATCTCGGAGATCATCCGCCCCACCGGGAACAACAGCAGGTCCGTGTTTCCATCCTGACGGATCTCGCCGTTCACCTTGAGCCATATCCTCCTGCCACCCGGGTCCATCGCACCCGATGGAATCGCTTCAGGGCCGATCGGGGCGAAGGTGTCGTACCCTTTCGCCTCGGCCCAGGGAAGGCCCTTCTCCCTCGCCTCGTTCTGTATGTCCCTTGAGGTCATGTCAAGCATCACCGTGTACGCTTTGATGTGGTCAAGGGAGTCCTCTTCCCTTATGTGTCGGCCCCTCTTGCCGATCACAATGGCAAGCTCCACCTCGTGATGGAGGTTCTCCACCCCTTCGGGTATCCTTACAACACCTCCGTTCTCCAACAGGGACGAGGGAGGCTTGAGAAAGAATCTGGGCCTCTTCGGTATTTCGTTCGAGAGCTCCCTTGCGTGCGCCGCATAGGTTCTGAGCAGGCATATGATCTTGGACGGCCTCAGTTCATGATCACTGCCCTGAAACATCAATTTCACCATAAATGAACACCGGACATGTTATCATTATTTGAATATTAAACATATGGCCTGGCACAGATATGGCCCGGGGAAAACTACATCTAAATCCCTCAGGATACCGCAACATGCGCATCTGTTTCCTTGGCACGGGAGGAAGTTGGCCGTCGAAGAGGAGGAATGTATCCTCCATCGCCGTGAGCTCCGGGTCCACCACCGTTCTACTTGATTGCGGTGAAGGGACACAGAGGCAGCTCCTCTCCTCTCCCGTATCCCCGATGAAGATCAGGGCGATCCTGGTCTCTCATCTTCACGGCGACCATTTCCTGGGCATTCCTGGACTGGTACAGACGATGTCGCTCAACGATAGAGATGCGCCCATGGATATTTACGGCCCTGCTGGCACCCTGGAAGCCCTTGAGAAGGGGCTTACCATGTGCCCTTTCTCCCCCAATTTCAATATATCGGGGCACGAGCTGGAGCCCGGAGACACATTCTCTATCGATCATCTAACGATCTCCTGCGGGCGGGCCGCCCATGGGAGCCTCCCCTCCCTGTCGTACAGGATCAACGAGCCCGACAGGCCGGGCAGGTTCAACCGGGAAAAGGCCCTTGAGCTCAACATCCCTGAAGGCCCGAAATGGGGAATGCTGCAGAGGGGGGAAGATATCACGATCGGATCTGGCCCCGACGTCAGGACTGTGGTACCACGGGAGGTGGTTGGACCTCCAAGAGATGGCATCTCCCTTGCCTATTCGGGGGACACCGCACCGTGTGATGAGGTGGAGGAGTTGGCACGTGGCGCCACCGTTCTCATCCACGAGGCGACCTTCGCCGACAGCCATCAGGAGGTTGCAGCTGCTTTCGGACATTCAACGGCGAGGGGCGCTGCAGCCCTTGCGAAGAGGGCGAAGGTCTCCCGGCTCTTCCTGGTCCACATCTCGCCTAGATACCAGAAGGAGGAGGAGCTGAAACCCCTGATCGATCAGGCGACAGAGGTGTTCGAGGGGGCCATGGTTCCCGAAGATGGGAATGTCATCGAGGTCACCCATTGAAGGTGAACGATCTGGGGCTCATCAGATACAGGGGGAGAAGTATCTCGAACCTCCCCAGGAACATGATGGAGAGAAGCATTGTCTTCATTATGGGGTTCAGGGACGCTATGCCCTCAATTCCGGCGAATCTGCCAAATGCGATGCCCGAATTGGTCAGTGAGGTCACACAGAGCGATATGGTGGGAAATATATCCCCCTCGAACACCAGTGAGATAAGTGTGGTCAATGCCAGGATCATGACCATGTAAAAGAAATAGACGTTGGCGGATTCAAGGGCTCTGGTGGAAACGGCCTTCTCACCTCTACTCAACGGCGTTACCGCCCTTGGATGGGCGCTCTTTTTCATGTCTGCAATGAAGCCGGCTACCAGAAGGTGTACCCTCCGGATCTTGAAGCCGGATGCTACCGACATCGTGGAACCCCCGATCAGCATCAGTATGATCAGGAGAAAACCCATGGAGTCAGGCCAGCCATCCATTCCGCCGACCATAAAGCCGGTGGTGGTCAATGCCGAGATCGAGGCGAATATACCACGCCATATGGAACCTCCAAGACCCAGGCCGGAGGAGAAAAGGATCATGAAGGCGACTATCGGCACCATCGCCGAGATCAACAGGTATATCATGTTCTCCTTGCTGAAAAAGGTCCTTGACCTGCCCCTGGCGGAGAGCACGCTCAGGTGAATATAGAACCCCATACCGGAAAGGAACATGAACAGGACCACGAGCATCTGGATGCCCACGCCCCCCGTTATACTCCTCCCGTGCGAGTACAACCCACCCGTGGAGACGGTCCCCAGGGAGAGGCACATCGAGTCGAATATCGAGAGGCCCCCCAGCCTGAATGATATCATCGCAAGGATGGTGAATATGCCGTAGATGATGGATATGTTCACAAGCAACGTTGATAGGCGCAACCGGAGTCCCAACCGGGAGAAAAGCTCCATCTCCATGGTCCTGCCCCCGATATCAGTGATGTCCGATATGATCATGAACGCGACTATGAGATAGAACCCGCCACCCACCCACTGTATCGCACATCTGTAGAACATGAATGAGTGGCCCACATCGAAGTACTCCTCCGGCGTGATGGAGGTCAATCCCGTCGTTGTAAAGCCCGCCATTGATTCGAAAAGGCCGTCTATCAGGTTCGTTCCCACGCCGATAATGAAAGGGAGGGAACCTATGAGGACGACGTACAGAAAGAGCACCATCGTCATCTTGTACCTGGTCTTTCTTGGAAACCTCCCCTGCGCCTTTGAGGAGGCGAGGTAGGGTACGTAGAGCACAAGGGCGATCAGGAATGGGATCCCGAAACCGGTCAGGGTGGGAAAAGGGTCATCACCATAGAGGAGCGCAATTACCATACAGGTGCCAAAGAGGGCCATCATGACCACGTTGATCCTCGACATCCTGATCAGCACGTTCCCCTTCTTCACACATACACCTCAGAAATAATCCTTGAGCGCTTTGAAGGAGATGCTTTTGGCAAAGATAACAAGCCTGTCACCCGGTTTAACGATCGTATCGCCTCTGGGGATCAAAACGCCTTTTTCCCTGACGATCGCACCTATGAGGATGTTGCGTTTCCTCAGGATGGATAACTTGTCTATCCGCCTGTTCGCAGACTTCGACCTGGGTTTCACCTTGATCTCCACCAGGTGTACCTCACCCTGGTTCAGGATGGCCATCGATTCGAAATCCTTTCTGTGAAAATATTTCAAAATTGTGGAAAGGGTGACCGACCTGGGCGATATGACAAGGTCCACGCCCACCTCTTCAAGCACCGATTTCAGATCGGGGCGGTCCACAAGCGCTATGGACCTTCTGGCGCCGTACTGCTTGGCCATGAGAGAGGCAAGGATATTGACCTCCTCCCTCTGTGTGACCGCGAGGAAGGTGTCCGCCTCCGAAATGCCCTCCTCCATGAGCAGGTCCTTGTCCGTGGGGGAGCCCTGTATTACGAGCACTCCGGGTAGACTTTCGGAGAGCGTCGTGCATCTCTCCTCATCCTCCTCGATCAATATCACCGAGATATCGTTCTCCTTGAGGATCTTGGCGAGGTGATAGCCTACTCGAGAGCCCCCGGCTATGAACACCTTCTGAACCTTGGACCTGAGGTCCGTGGACCTCGGCTTGCCGAGAATGGACATGACCTTCTTTGAGGTCTTCTCCTCACCTTCCAGGGGCATTATGGCGATCACCCTGTCGTTCGGCTCCAGCTTTATGGAACCACGGGGTATCAACACCTCCTCGTTCCGGTATATCGCTACCAGGTTGACCTCCCTGGGAAAACCCAGCCTCTTGACCTCCTTTCCAATGACGGGAGATCTCCGATCGACCCTGGTCTCTATCACACGGACCATTCCCTGTCCAAAGAGGGGTGAATCGAGGAGAACAGGTATCGAGAGTATGTTGGACATGTGAGTGGCAGCGATGAGCTCGGGGCAGAAAGCGACCTCGATACCGCAGTCCTTAAGGTCCTCGGTTGAGACCGGGTCCTTGATGTAATCCTCATTGTTTATCCTTGCAAGGGTGCTGCATCCCCTGCTCCTGGCTATGGAGCATGAGGCCATGTTCACCTCGTCCGAAGAGGTTACTGCGATTAGAAAATCAGCAGAGTTGATATATGCCTTGTTCAATGTGAACGGAGAGGCAGCATTTCCATGGACCACCAGAACATCGAGGTCCTCCAATTTTCTCGCAACCTTTGGATCCTTCTCTATCACCGTGATGTTATGGCCCTCTTCCGAGAGGGTCCTGGCCAGAAGATATCCCACATCACCCCCGCCGGCGATCACTACACTTTTCATCTGATTCCCCTGTATCTGGAGAAACCATGACTCTAATAACCTTTTCCCATCGGGTGTAAATTTGAAAAATGACCCCCAGATATCGATGATATATCCTGCTTGACCATGGTAAATACCATCCTGAAAAAACGAAACCCTTGAAAGATCCTGACAAGGGATCCGGGGGTTCAATGGATGAACCCCCATCAAGCAAACATCGCCGGCCCTTGGAAAAGGCCGATCCCCCTTTTTTAACCCCTTCGCTCTATATGGGCCCCTTTGGGCGCCCACCGTGATCGAGGCTGATTTCCTTAACTCACAGGCGACATATCGATATTTAACTCTTTGGGTAATTGGCCAAAATATACGTGAAATTACCCGATAATAAGTGAATTATTCGCCGGAAAACACCCCCCACAAGGAGATATTTGTTACGGTCATGCCTCTGGAGTGAAAAGGATGTTCAGAACCACGTGGTCTATCCTTGGCGCGAATGATTTAACCCTTTGATGGCCCCTCAACCGGGGGACGTAGCCAAACGTGCCCGCGATCTCCTCCACCCTTCCCATCAATTCCATGGGCCCTCTCTCGATCTCTACAGTGTCGTGGAGATGGACCATACCTCCCCTCTCCTTCAGGTGTTTGAGGGCATGGGGAAGGTATTCCACCGTCCCTCCCACATATCCCATCATGATCCGGTCCACTCCTCCAAGGTCCTCAAGCTCCCTGTTGTCCCCCAATACGGGGATAAGATTGTGCCCGACGCGGTTCTCGCTTATGTTCGACAGAAGATAGTGATACGACCCGGGGTTGACCTCACATGAGATCATCGTGCCCACGTTCGTGTGAACCGCCAGTGGTAGCGTGAAATATCCGATCCCCGCAAACATGTCAAGGATCACCTCCCCCCTCTCATCCGGGGGGCCCAGCAGGTCCGCGATGGGATGCGATCCCACCAGCTCTGGGGACCCGACCCTGACGTTAACGTTTCCCGGGGAGAACATCACCCTGCGGGGGTCCATCCGATACGTTATCCCGTTCTCGATGTGCACCACATCCCAGTTGCCCGAGGCAGGTGGAATAAGCACCTCCATGTTCGGTTCCCTCAACTCACCCGAAATGCCCCCAACGTCTTTGAGGACGTACCTCGCACCCAGGATGTCGCGATAGGCTCTGGCAATGGCATCTCTGTGACGTGCCAGCCCATCTGGGATTGCAAGGACAAGACAATCCCCAAGCATCCTCCATCGCCCTGGAAGACGGGAGATCTCGGATGCGGTGAGCAATGGGGTCAGCCTGGTCCGGATATCAACGATCGGCGGCCTCATGCCACTTCTGGCCGGGGTCAGGGACATATCCGGGGTCGTCCGAACATCCTTCATCAACGGCCCCATCATGGATCTCAACTCTTCGAGGCCCCCGCTGACCAGCAAGGGAAAGAATACCATGTCGTCCCCCCTTCCCATGGTTCTGCCCGGGTCGAAGAGGTTGTTCTCCATCACCACTGCCCTGACATCCTGGGCGATGGCCTTGGGCGATATCAAGGTCATTTTCAGACCATCCTCTGGAACCTCGGTTTGCGCTGGATCGGGCATCGGGGCCGGTTTAGGCCGATCGTGGTCTAAATAATTTCCCCGTTCTCCTCTCCACTGACGAGACGGTAAAGCTTTTGTACGTTCCCGATGTTGATTGCCCATGATCGAAAAGAGGAGAGTGAACAACGGACATCACAGGGGGATGAACGTCATCCTGAT
>JAGLEG010000396.1 GCA_023145185.1 Thermoplasmata archaeon | reverse complement strand
TGGACCAGGACTACTACGGCATAGAGATGGATGTGTATGACTCATACCTTGAGGCGACCAGTGAGATCGCCTACCTGATATCTGACACTGCAGACGTCAACGTGAACTTGATCAACTCAACGATGGGGCCAGGTTCCATATCGCTTACAGGAGAGGCCCTCTTCAATGTCAGCTGGTATCTAAATCTCACAATGCAGGATGGAGGCATGGCACCCCTTGACTGTGCCCTGAACACATATTATCACGGTGGGGACCTCTTCTCTACCCTACATATGCCGGATGGTGAGGGACAGCTGATCCTCACCGAACGCTCCATCTACGAGACCGGACAAAAAGACCTGTTCTTCGATCTCGATCTTGTGGTTCAGAACGATGGTTTCGTTCATTACATGCTGGGAGAGAACATGCACATAGATGATAACAGCGATCTGGCCTTCATTTTGAACCTTCCACCTTACAATGAGATGCCAGAAGATATTGAGTTCGATGAGGATGAGGCATACGAGGTGAACCTGTCGGAGTTCTTCCACGATCTTGAGAACGATCTGACCTACGAGACATCCAGCGGGCCTGACCTCGACCCGAAAGTGGTGGAAGGTCTCTATCCTCTGTTGACCATAGAAACCGCCGAGAACGATTGGAATGGTGCCTCCTGGGTCGTCATAGAGGCCACCGATGGTGGAGGGAACGCCACATCTGCAAATGTCACCGTTAACGTTCATCCAGTCAACGACGCCCCAAGGTTCACTGCAGATATACCTGAATTCAAGATAATTGAGGAGGGCACCGGGTACTTCAACTTCACAGGAATAATGATGGACCCGGAGGGGGACGCCATGACCTGGACCATTCCGGAAACTGTGGGGCTCGACCTGGACTGGGACGAGGATAACTGGAACCTCACCTTCACCGGGATAGAGAACTGGTTCGGACTGACCGGGATAGACGTGAACGTCACGGACGGTGAAGACTGGATCAATGTTTACATTGAGGTCAATGTCACACCGGTGAACGATATCCCGACATGGTCGCTTATGCTAAAGAATGGTACAGAGGCGCCAATGGCGGAATATGTTTACAACGAGACCACCAACTGGACCGTCTATCTCATCGAGACGGATGAGGACGTTCCCGTTGAGTTCTGGATCGATGCATCCGACATCGAGACCGCAGAGCTTCTCTACTCGTTCGGTGGAGCCGATCTCCTGCACGGGACCGTGGATGTCGAGGTGTATCAGATAGAGGTCATCGTCAACGCGACGACCAATGAGACCGAGATGCAGAATGTTACGGTCCCGATGAACTTCACCTACACGCCCCTTGAGGACGATTCCCTGGGAGATGTGGTGATGTTCAACGTAACCGACGGCGAAGATACCATGAGCTACAAGGTGTGGTTCAGGGTGGCCCCTGTCAACGACCCGCCCGTGTTCACAGCTCCATCCGAGTGGAACACAACAGCTGATCTGGACACATTGATCACCATCGATATGGCAGATTGGATCTCCGATGTTGATGGAGATGCGCTAACGATCTCAACTGATTCCGAGTACGTGACCGTCAACGGAACGCACCTGGAGATACTCTACAACGACACATTTGTTGACGACCTCCAGACCGTCACTGTAACCGTAGGGGACGGAACGGTGGAGATCACGGCGATCCTCACCGTGAACGTTAACCAGCCTGCGATCGGAGACGATGACGATGAGCCCGTTCTGGGCACATTGGAGATCACATCCGAGAATGACGGGTGGCTCTTCGAGGTCACAGGAGACGAGGGACAGACCCTGTTCGTCGTTATCGAGGACGAAGATGGAAATCTCATATCGTACCCGATGACATACACTGACGACAAATACTCGGTTGTTGTTGGCGAAGAGGATGCCGGGGTCGGCCTCAGCTACCACCTCTCCGACGAGGAAGATGGTGGGAGCCTGGGAAGTGATCAGACCGGATCCCTGACAGACCTCGCATCGGAAACGGATGATGAGGATGATCTTCCTCTCTGGATATTCCTCATGCTCGCCGTGATAGTGATCCTTGTGATAATCATACTCGCAGTGGTCATGTCCGGCGGTAAAGGCAAGGATGATATCGAAGAGTAGAACTCTGAGATCAACTGATGGGGGGCAGACAACTGCCCCCCTTTTTTTATTTTTATATCTACTGGCCCTCAGATACTACATCAGTTCAGGGAGATCGGATCTCTTCATCATTATTGGATGGGACAACAGGATCAGGCTGCTTCGGTGTTTCGATATTATTAACCTTGGCCTCCGGTTGTTGAATTTGTACGCTCTCCGTTTGAACCGATTGGTCGGGCATATCGATGGTATTTTGGGGTAGCGGAACATCCACATCCTGTTGAACTCCAACTGTAGTAGTTTCCATCGGCGCAGGCGATTCAATTTGCCCCTTGTTCACAACTGCCTCGATCTGAGCATTATCGCTGATTTGAGTCAGGGGGTCAGATGATATCTCTGAATTCTTTTCATCATCCGTATCATTTGGTGTGATCTCCTCGGATGGGGCCGGATCGATCTTATCCTTTCTTCTATTGAGAATGTACAGGATGCTCACAATAACGATTATTATGATAATACCCAGGATGAGTAGAATATACCATGGAAATGTTTTATCGTTTTCATCTGACTCTCCAGAAATATCATTCTCGGATAGGGTTAACTCCGAAATTATGAAAGAGGTACTATTTCCATATGGATTGATCCCGATCACATAGTAGCTGTACGTACCTGGCTCCACTATGGAATCGTCTAGGAATGAGGTCTCATTGACATCCAAGGTTGCCAGCTTCAATGGTTCACCATTATCCTTGATACGATATATCTCGATATCTGTCACATCGCCTTCTTCCGGTTTCCCCCATGAGATCTGAACGCCTGTTTCGTTAAATGAGGTTGTGACACCTGAGATAATTGGTGGGATAATTGGTATTTCGATCGTTACATTTACACCCTGGGATCCTCCTTGTGCATTGATCGCCATTACCATATATTCATACAGTATTCCTGGTTCAACGATCTCATCCAGATATTCCAATGTAATGTTGTTGATCTCAGCAAGGAAGTATCCATCCCTGAGGATCCTGTAGTTTGTGATCCATGAGCCTCCGTTAAAGAACGGAACATCCCATTTGATCATGATCGAATCTTTGGATGTGGATATTGTGACATTTTCTGGTGGATCCGAGGGTCTGCAGAACAATAATTCCATTGATCCGGATCGGGTTGAATATCCCTCCCCATTGACGGATACCGACGAATAGAAATAGGTTTCTCCATAGGTCATATCATGGTCACTGTATGTTTGAAGGGAGGCATCAATATGGGAGATGATATCTCCGTTGCGGATCACAACGTACTCGATGATATCCAACCCACCCTGATAGACCGGGATATCCCATGTGATCAGGATGTGATCTCCATCGATCGTGAGCACAAGTTCACCCGGAGGGTCAGCAACAGTGGCCGGAATGATATTGTACAGGAATATCGGGGGTGACCTTCCAGCGATCGTTGATGTTGAGATCGAGTAATTATATTTTGAACCGATACTTAGAGAGGTGTCATTAAGCTCTGTCTGATCTTGGTTCATCAGGCCGATCTGCTCCCATGTGCCTCCATTTTTCTGTCTGTAGATTATGTACTGGTCAATTTCGGCTCCACCATCTCTTGACGGAGGTTCCCAATCAAGAGATATCCATGAAGAACCATGACTTTCCGTGAGGTTCCTGGGTTCATCTGGTGCCCATCTTGCAGTGGTATTGATAATCGCAGGTAGAGTAGATCTTCCCACACCGTTCATCGCAGATAAACGATATTGGTAGGATAAGCCCATTGAAACCGAAGTGTCGTTATAATCGGTGATATCGGAGGTTATCCTGGAAAGTAGCTCCCATGTACCATTGGAGTTATGGCGTTTATTAATTTCATAGAAGATGATCTCCGAATCTCCATCATCCTCCGGTTCCAACCATTTCAAATGAATGAAACAATTTCCAATGGTTGAAGTTAAATTTATAGGGGTTGAGGGAACGACCCTATTTGTTCCCGACAGGACCTGGGTGGAATTCCCCTCACCCAATGTGTCGAAACTGGCCCTGATATGGTAGCTATGGTCATCTCTTTCAGAAATGGAGGTGGTATTATCCAGGTAAGATAGATTCTGGTGATTTTCCTCTATCTTCACTACCTCTTCGCCATCGATCTGGCGGTATATTGAATATCCAAGTATGTGGTCGTAAAGTCGTATAGCTTGATCAGGCTGTTGCCATTGTAGATCGAAACCCCTGTCTGTTACCGTGACAGAGAAATCCCCTGGATTACTGTCCAATATTATCGCTGATGAATAGAGTATCACAGAATGATTGCCAGCAGTATGGTTGATGAAGATCGGTTTTACTGTGTAATAATATCGGATCTGTTTAAATTCGCCCCTGAAATCGAGGTAGTTTGTCTCGTTCACCTCGGTTATCAATTCCATATCCACTTCATTGAGGCCTCTGAAGATCTGATATGATATCTCGATCTTATCTGTGACCTCTGGTAAGAAATCCTCCCAGTCCAGAAAGATCTCAAAGGGTTTTGATTCCAATGAGAAACCGGTGATATTGGGTGCAGCCTTTGGTGTGCCCGTGACATTTAGAGATCTTGGTGTCCTTTCACCCATACCAGTTATGTTGTAAGTGACTGAATAGGTATGGCGCACTTGATACAGATCGTTGATCTCATCAACATACCAATTTACCTCACCGGTTGAAGCCAAAGGTATTTGAGATCCATCGCTTATATTTCTGTAAATAGTGTAATTCACATCAAAGTTATCAAGGATACCAGAGGAAAGTGGGGGCCAGCTTACATTGACACTGAAATGATCTGGGATGGCCGCTGGCGTTGAAATTACAGGAGCAATAATTGGAATTATTGGATACGT
>JAGLEG010000395.1 GCA_023145185.1 Thermoplasmata archaeon | reverse complement strand
GGACGAAGATAAGAACGAACAGAAGAAGAACAATTACCATTGAGAGACAGCATACGGCGGCTATCTGGTTCAGGTTATCCTCGTCCTCATCCGATCTTGCCGGCTTATGCGGTATGGTCTGGGTTCCGCTTTCAGAGGGGGCCAGATCATCGCCTCCGGAGCTGTCGGAGAAGTGGTAGGAGTATGTCTCTTCCCAGTTGAACTCATCACCTGCGATGGTGAGCTCGTACACGCCATCTTCGGTCTCCTCAAGCTTCAACGAACCCCAGCCATCGATGACGATGAATACGTCCATCCCGGCCTCGCCCGTCACCTCAACGGTCCAATCGCCATCCTCATCAACAGTGACGACAGCCTCGGTGATATCCCAACCAGGCGGTATCGCCGGGTTCACAGGGGTCGTGAACGTGCCCGAGAACGCAGGTGCCTCATCAGGGCCTCCATCGGTGGAGGAGAAGTGATAGCTGTAGGTGGTGTTCCATTCGAATTCAGATATCGATATCACGGAGCGATATGCACCCAACTCGACAGGGATCAGGAAGGACCCGACCCCATCCACCACGAAATAGACGGAGATGCCCTCAATGCCCGATACGGCCACTGTCAGGTCCACGCTCCCGATGAACTCCACACTCGCCCCTGTGATCTTCCAGGTGGCCACCGTGCTTCCAGTGGTGAAGTTCCAGGTCAGCACATTTGCAGGATGAAGCGGATAGCCGTCTATCGATGATGCAGTTGAGGGGACCACTATCTCGTAGGTGGTGTTGGGCAGAAGGTCATCGCATTCGAGGATCAGGGTCATCCCCTCATCCGTCCAGCTGTACATCAGGTTCTCCAGTGGAGGGGTGATGTTGATAAGGTTGTTGATCGACGATCCCAACACGCCAATGGAGAACGTTATGACTATCCTCTCATCAAGGGGCACATCCACCGCGCCGGGCATTGGCCAGACATCTGTGATATTGAGATAGTCAGAGGGGGTCTCCACCTGATAGGGCAGATACAGGTCCAGCTCGACCTCGTAACCCGAGACCGTGATGTTCATGGTGAAGTTCTCAAGGTATCCGGACCGTATCTCCACCAGAGGCTCCAGGCCCGCAGGTGGGGTCGCCTTGAGGGAATAGTTCGTTCCGTGGGATACGTTCGTGAACAGGAAATATCCCAGTTCATCTGCGTACGTGGTAACCACATGGAGGCCGTCCTGGCTCAATCCAACATTGGCCCCTGGTATACCTCCCATGTACTCCCCATCCTCGCCCAGTACCCGCCCAAAGATATCCGCGATGGACCTGTTCTCCAGGATGATCGGGACGTTGATATCCAGCCACCCGCTGGCTTCGATCGTCTCTGTCTCGTATGGATCGTACAGTTCGGTCAATCCCGTTCGGACCGTGTGATCACCCATGGTGAGCCCCTCGAAAGCGTAGTACCCTTCACCATCCGTGAGGGCCCAGGCGATCTCCGTCTCCACCTCGTCATGCAGTATCAGGGATACGTTCAAACCTTCAACGGCCGTGCCCTCCCGATCGGTCACGGTTCCATCTATAACGAACTCCGGAATTATCATGAACACTATCCCCTCCTGGTCACCTGTGGCCTCAAGGGTAAGCTGATCCCTCATGGTGCGGTTTTCGAAGCATAGTGTAAAGTTACCATTCCAGACCTCAAAGGAGAACTCATTTCCATCGGACATGTCCGCCCAACCCTTCAATGACGCTCCTCCCCTGTCATGGTCCGTCACCGACAACCACCCGGAATCCAGAGGCTCACCATATTGATCTATCACTGTGCCGCTTATGTTGAAGGTCTCCTCCGGGATCGGGTCCAACAGGATATCGTGCTGGAGGTCAGCCCTCGTGACCATCTCCGGCCTGTAGAGGAGCGGCAGGTATCCATCGGCGCTGGCCAGGACGAACATCGTATCCCTGCCACGGACCCTGTAGTAGCCGTTCTCGTTCGAACCCCCATTACGCTGAGTGTATAGATAGATGATATCGTCCCAGTAGTCCGCAATATACGGATTGAACATGGGGTCAGTTCCCGGTCCAAATGAGCTGGTTTGTAAATGGGCCTGCGTGAGAATCCCCATATCGGTGCTATCTCTAACGAAACCGTGGACGACGTTCAACTGCCTGGAAGAGTAAACTATCAGGTCATCCAGTTCCCCACCCTCCTGGGGGGTTGTGATCTCGGTGTACATCGCGCCCCACATCGACCTGTACTCGAGCGGGCTCCTCTCGTCGGCCTCGATCATATGCGGGATACCCGGGTATGCGAGGAACCTCACTTCACCCGAGGCGTCCGACCCCAGGCTCTTGCCGGCTGCTCCTGGATACGTCACCATCGGAAATATATAGACCCAGACGTCAGGGACCGGTGTCCCACTGGAGTCCCTTATGGTGAAGTGGTACTCCTCCATATCCCCATAAATGTCGAACCTGTCCACCATGATCACTATCTCCGGATTGGAGGGTCCTATGGTCACCGTATCCAATCTCCCATGTCCGATGTTGTGATCTGCATAGAAGAACTCATATTCCCCCTGGGGGATCTGTCCGGTGAATACGCCATAGTCGTTTGTGGTCATTCCCCATCCCAGGCTTACCGAATAGCCTTCGTATTGTCCGTTCCCGCTCAGGGTGGTCCTCGGAAGGGGCGTTCCCGTCTCCCTGTCCTTGGCCACGATCGTGACATCTGCCAGGGGTGGGATCACCACCTCTGTGATCAGCTCCTCAAGGGTGATGTTCCATTCAACGGCTGTGGTGGCGTTAAGGGTAATGTACTGTGGGATATATCCTCCCCTGTAGACCACCACCTCAACCTCCACACCCACCGGGACCCCGACGTGAAGTTTTCCGTCTATGTCGGTACCCGATCGGCAAAGTATCCTGCCTATCCCCTGGGGTGTC
>JAGLEG010000394.1 GCA_023145185.1 Thermoplasmata archaeon | reverse complement strand
CTGTCAATGTTGTGATTCAGATTATCTTAGATCTATCAAAGTTGGGATCTGTCAAAGTTGGGATACAAATAAATACAGGTTATCTTTTCGTCAGAAACCCGCATCCGTGGAACGGATCGCATATCTATCGGGAAATGTACCCCTAATACGGGTGAATCCCAAGGGAAGTGAAACATATGTCCAAGAGCGTTTATCACTACATCGGCCAGGCATGGAAGAGGCCCAAAGATGGAGAGACGAAGGAATTGAACCACCAGAGGCTTATCCTCTGGAGGCATGAACCTACTTTTGTTCGGGTGGAGAGACCACTGAGGCTGGACAGGGCCCGGAAACTGGGATACAAGGCCAAGCAGGGCTATGTCGTGGTCAGGGCCAGGGTCCGCATGGGATCCATGAGGAAGAGGACCATCAGGAAGGGTAGAAGGGCCAAGAGGAGGGGTATTACCAAGATGAGGGTCCAGAAGAACATCCAGAGGATCGCTGAGGAGAGGGCCGCAAGGAGATATACGAATCTCGAGGTCCTGAACTCGTACATGGTGGGCGAGGATGGTCATCATAAATGGTACGAGGTTATCATGGTGGACCCACATCATCCGGTGATCATGAGCGACCCGAAGATCAACTGGATCCACGAGGTCCAGCACACGGGCCGTGTTTACAGAGGCCTCACCTCTGCGGGAAGTAAGGGCAGGGGTCTGAGACACAAGGGTATTGGATCCGAGAAAGCCCGCCCCTCGGTCAACAAGCACAAACATAAAAAGAGGCCCGGAAAGAAGATCCGCTTCGAATCGAGCTACTCCTGATCCATGGGCGGATCGAATGGAACGCAGGGCCGGGCCCTGCGTTCCCATTATCTCAGTTCAATCTCTCGGGACATCCTTCCCTGCGGGAGCATGATCTACATTTTCCGGGCCTATTGTGGTCCCTGTGGGCTACCCCGGATCTCTCGGCATCCCTAATTTCGGAGACCTTGGAGAGGGTCTGAGCCTTTGTGATCATATCCCAATCCACTTGAAACCTCTTTCTACGATCCCTGTCCTGGCCGTACTCGATATAGCCGTGAGTTGATGTCTGGCCATATTGTTCATCCACCAGGATCAGGTAGGCTCCGAGCTGCATCACATGGCTGAAATGTGGTTTGAACGGGGGCTTTCCTGATTTGAACTCCACCGGGACCTTGAGCCCCTCCTCCTCTATGACGAGGTCAGGCATGCCGACCAGGAAATGCCTGGAGGACCGCAGGGGCTTACCCCTGTCTTCCTTTTTGGGCCTGTCGGCCCTCAGTATATTTGAATCTTCAGGCAGGGACATGCCTTTTAGCCCTTTCCGAGCGTTTCGCCTCCACATCTCTCCCCTCAGTATGAAGAAGATCGCAACGAGAAGCCACATGAGAGAGAATATGATGGATATGAAGAGGTAGCTGTCGGACCCTTCATCTTTTACTATCAGGGTCAGTGAGCTGACAAGGACCCCAAGAAGGGCCAGCGAGATGATGGGGAGGTCCGATGGTTCGATCCCTTTTACCTCTCCACTTTGCCGTCTACCTCTCCTCTCCACCCAGTCGTATATTACTGCCCCAAAAAACCACAGCAAAGATGCTGCAAGGAGGATAAATCCAAGGTATCCCTCCGGGTCTATGCTGCCCGAAAGAAAGTGAAAAAATACTGTTAATGATATGATCAGCACCACGACCATTGCGTTTATTATGACCCTTACCCTCCTCTGGCTGACCATCCTGGGGCGGATAATGAGCGTGAGAACGAGGCCCAGAAGGATGAAATAGATGGCAAATAGAACGACAGATATCGATGCTATGGCATCATCTATCCCCATGCCGAAAGGTCGCAGGATCAGAAGGCCGTTTACCATCATGAGGGCCCCCAGAAGATAGAAAAGAAAGGGGCCCGAGAGGTTCCAGCACTCCCCCTCTCCGCCCCGATTCCTCTTTGTGGTCCCGACGTTGATATCTTCCTGCCTGGCCTTTTTGAAATAGATGGCGAGGGATATGCCTATCAGGACAAGGGAGATGATCACCAGAAGTACGGACCACAGGTTCGGTGTCACGGCTCCGATGCCGGCCAGAATTGCAATGGATGATCCAAGGAGGAACAGGACTATGGCGAAGAAAAGGAATGCGGCCGTGATCATCCTGGCCTCCCCCTGGTGTTTGCGGGCCTTGATAACCTCCAGGGCCTCATCCGACATCCTCTTGTGTTCAAGGTCTCCTTTCTCGAAAGCCTGGCGATCCACCTTCGAGGGTGTTCTATCCGTTCCGTCCCTATCCAGAGACCAGGAGAGGGGGCAGTAGCTCCAACGCTCGACCTCCGATGCCGAGATGAGCCTGCCCTTTTGCATCCCCTTCATGGCCACTTGATTGCCGGTCTGGAGTATTTATATATTGTCGATTCAGGGAGTATTACGCCGGGTGGAATGGGTCCGGGATCAATTATCCGCATATCTCTCCTCCCACGCGATAATAGATATATTAAAATGAGACCAATGGAGTACTGCAGGGTAAAGGGACGTGGCATCATGAGGCTCATCAGGTCGATCTCAACCGCAATTGTACTGATCTTCATTGTATTGCCTGCTCTCAATGCCCTGCCGGGTCTGGTCAGGGAGGAGCCAGTTTTCTCCGATCTCCGTGTGGACCCATACCTCAGGTCCATACTCCTGGAAAGCCCCAGAGATGATGAGATCAGGGTCATAGCCCGGTTCAGGGACGACCCGATAGATCGAGATCTACGATGGGCCGAGGATAACGGTCTGGAGATCGTGATGAGGTTCACCGTTCTCCCCATGGCAGTCTTTGACGGGACTGCTATCGAGGTGAATTCCCTCTCCCTGTACGAACGGACCATCTGGATAGAGTACGATGGTGAGATGGAACTGCTGATGGAGGAGTCGACGACGACGATCAATTCCACGGTGGCCTGGAATTCATGGATCTCGGGAGCAAGGACCACGTTCCCGCAGGCCACGGGCGAGGGTATCACGGTTGCCGTTGTTGATACCGGCATCGACGCTGGCCATCCGGACCTGGACTATGGGACGAAAACGATCACGAACCTCAAGTCCGATATACCCGGGGGACCGTGGTATGAGC
>JAGLEG010000393.1 GCA_023145185.1 Thermoplasmata archaeon | reverse complement strand
CTCTCCTTTTATTTGCTGATCTTCGTGCTCCCTCCCTGCATTGAATTCCTCCCGTCGTTAAATTGCGGTTTTTGAATTCAATGCTACAGGCGCTTCCATACGACCAAAACATCGGAGATTTGGATTATTTGTTTTGGTCTGACCTTATAGTCTGTCTAACCGTCGACCATTTGTCGGCTATAAGGTATATATTCAAAAGGGCCATTACTCGGACGATGCCAACGGAATTGATAGAGAATCTCCTGCGAAAGGGCGATAAGCTGTACACACGTGACCTCATGGGAGGGCAGAGCGTATACGGGGAGGAGGTCATTTGCGTGAAGGGCGCATACTTCAGGGAGTGGGTCCCATGGAGGTCAAAACTTTCAGCCCTGATAAAAAGGGACGGCCTGCCGGAGATACCAGAAGGTGACATCCTCTACCTGGGGGCGGCCCAGGGTACCACCGTCTCTCACATCTCCGATCTGTTCCCATCCAACAACATCCACGCCGTCGAGTTCTCACCCACATCCTACAGAAAGCTCGCATCCCTATCCAGGCGGAGAAAGAACATCATCCCCATACTGGAGGACGCGTTCCATCCGGAGAGATACGCCCCGATGGTTGGACCCGTCCGATCCATCTATCAGGACGTCTCCCAGAAGGACCAGGTGGGGATGTTCATGAAGAACGGGAACATGATGCTGGGGGAAGGAGGGTTGGGCATCCTGATGCTGAAGGCCAGGTCCGTTGATGTGACCGCATCCCCCGATGTGATCTACGAAAAGGCAAGGTCCGAACTGATAGGCGGAGGATTCAAGGTTCTAAAGACCGTTCCCCTGGACCCGTTCCAGGTGGACCATGCTGCAATAATAATTAGAAAATCGGAGAGGTGACTCCCATAGGGCCCCCTATTAGCCGTTAAGAAACATTAATAGGGCGGTGTATCTTTATGCCGCTCCATGGTCCGAGTAGTTCCTTTCAAAGCTTACAGATATGACGCAGAGAAGGTGGGAGATCTCTCCATGGCCGTGGCACCTCCATACGATGTTATGAAGGGAAAGAAGGTCGACCAGATACAGGCCCTCTCCCCCGTGAACATCGCCTGGGTCACGAAGAATAAACCCAGGGGCGGCGACACATCCACATCCGATCAATATACCAGGGCGAAAGAGCTCTTGAACAGGTGGATAGCCGATGGCGACCTGATCCAGGACGGAGAGGAGTCGTTCTACGTCTACGGACAGGATTTCAAGATAGAAGATAGAACGCTGTTCCGGTTCGGCTTCATCGGCCTCATCGAGCTGGAGGAGTTCGCAAAGGAGAGGGACAGCGAAGGAAAGTTCTCGGGGGTCCTTCAGCACGAGGAGACCCTTCCAAAGGATATCCAGGACAGGCTCAACCTCAGCAGGAACACCATGGCGCAGTTCGGACAGATCTTTGTCATCTACCCTGACCATGAGGGTAACGTGGACGCCATCCTGGAGA
>JAGLEG010000392.1 GCA_023145185.1 Thermoplasmata archaeon | reverse complement strand
ATATGGCAAATACATGGGTCCCAACATCTTTCTGGACGGGATACCA
Organism: Thermoplasmata archaeon; assembly: GCA_023145185.1. Taxonomy (GTDB): domain Archaea; phylum Thermoplasmatota; class Penumbrarchaeia; order Penumbrarchaeales; family Penumbrarchaeaceae; genus JAGLEG01. Next base: position 8,379 of record JAGLEG010000392.1, on the reverse strand, counting down.
CACTATCTCACCGGTCTCACCATTCAGCTCTATCCCCTTCTCCTCGGTGGAATACGTGACGGCGTCGCCTTCAATATCCTCCGCCAGGATGGTGATAAGGAGGGCGGTGTCCTCCAGGACCACCAGGTCCATCTCCCAGAGAGGGGCCTGGGGAAATGTGGGCGGGTCGTTCAAGGGGGAGACCGTGACAGGTATCGATACCTCTATCCCCCCCAGTCCATCGTCCACGCCGATTATCACCTCGGCCTCCCCGAACCAGTCAGGGGGAGGTTTGACCTCGAGGAAGGCCGCACCTTCCTCTCCAACACCTATCCTCGAAACCAAGACAGGAGACGATATCAGGGAGTATTCGAGAACATCCCCGAGATCATCGATATCGTCAAAGAAATCATCCAGGAAGAGGGTCGCACCAGCCGAGTCCTCCAGCATGCCAATAGAGGGTGAGCCCAGCAGGATCGGAGGGTAGTTGACGAGGAGAAGGGACTTCCAGCCCGCATCGACCATATCAGGTGGATACTCCCCGTATGGGTCCATTACGATGTAGATCATACTCGTGTTCTGTGGTGAGATGAACGAGAGGGACCCGTTGAGGTATTCCCCGGGCCCTGCGGGCCCCGGGTCCAGTATCTCTCCGATAGCAGTACCCCCCTCTTCGGGGTCTCCGTTGAAGACGCAAATATTGATCTCACCTGATACAGGGCCCTGGTTGTATATCGAGTAATGGACGGAGACCCGGGAGCCCGGCCTGACCACATCCGCCGGATCGAACCTCCCGGTTCCAGGTGAGAACAGCAGGTCCGGTCCAGATGTGTTGAAGTCGATCCAGACGATGTTGTTCGACGTGTCCAGATCTATCGAGGATGTCTGCGCGACCAGCTGGAATGCGTGTGCTCCGGCCCTGACCGACCAGTTCCAGGCCACCACTCCTTCCTCATCCTCCTGAAGGTCTCCAAGGTCACGCCTGAAGACCTTGTATGTGGGGTCTCCGTTGCCGCCCACATAGCTCACGTGAAGCCTGGAATCCTCGGCCACCATCCCTCCGATGTTCCTCACGGGCACAGTGATGGTAACCATATCCCCATGAGCCGGGCTGGGATCCGAGATCAGGATCTCTTCCTCCACTATCTCGAGGTCCGCAATCTCGGGAAGGACGTTGTACTGGTATGATGTCTGGACGGCGTTGTGGGCCGTGAACGTCACGTTGATCCTTGAGGACGACGTCAGGTCCAATGTGAAGTTCAACCAGCCGTCCCCATCTCCGGCCACTACACGATATACGTTTGGGTCATATATTGTCAACCTCGGGTTCAACACGGGATCACCGAGATGATCCAGGACCCGCATGCTGTAGTAATGCTCTCCGGTATACCACTTGATCCCCAGCTGGGACGGGTCCTTGAACCAGACCGCCTCGTCGGTGTAGATGTCCACGTAAGGGTCACCAAGCAGGACGTAGGCATACATCATTCCCAGCACGGATTCCCTCAATGCCGGGAGCTGGTCTCCAAACCAGGCCTCCCTGTAATCCGCCTTCAGTACACCAAGCGCCTGACCAGGTCTGGTGACCCCTTCTTGAAAGAATATCTCCCAGTACCTCTGATCCAGATACCAGTTTCCCCAGGAATATAAATTCTCTTCCCCCCTGTAGGACGTTCCGGTGGAGGATATGAGGCCGATCGCCCCTCCGCTTTCGGCAGTGAGGAACGTCTCAAGCGTGGCATCTCCAAAATGAAAGCTTGCAGAGTTGCACGTTGAAAGGTACATGAACGGCAGCATATCCCCGTTGGTCAGCGAGGCGTGATCGGAGTACTTTATGGGCTCGTTCCAGACGTAGTTGTCCGCATTCTCGTTGCAGGTGGGCGGGCCGTAGTCGTTCAGGGCATAGCCTGCATATCTGGCTTGACCTGCGAAGTTCAGGAGGGACGCCCCCTTGTTCAGCCATGCCAGCATATTGTGTCTGTTGAGGGTGTCTCGTCCATCATCAACGGTGTAGTTCCCTCCCTCCAGCTGGGGGTAGTCATAGAGCCGTCTCTCGATCGTGTTATCGGGGAGGTCCTCCCCTACCTTGGAGCATACCTTGTATGCGTTCGACCTGTAATCCACATACCGATCTGTGGCGCCAAGTTCGATATTGTTCGGGGCCTCCATCACAGAACCCCAGTTCAGGAATCGCTTCATCCAGGTCCCCACGGGCGGGTTCCTCTCGTACCTGATCAGTTTCTCCACGTAGTTCGTCACGTGCTCCGCCGTGGACGCAGGCACCCTTCCCACATACACGTCCGCATCGAGGTCTCCATCGACGGTGTACGTCGTATTGGAGAACTCCCCGTACCTGCCGTTCCCGTCTGTATCCCAGGTGGAATCCAACCCTGCGTAGTACATGTCGGAGTAGTAATAATTTTGATAGAACTGGCCCCTGTCAAGGGCGTAGTGCCACAGAGGCCGGGGCATGAGGTGCTCGGAGTCACCCATTATAAGCAGCCATTTGAACGAGGGGTTCTGCTGATGCAGGGTCCGGAGGAAGTTGTGGACCTTTCTCTCCCGGTCCTCCCCGCTTATGTTCTCCTCGATATCGTCGATGGAGTAGAGTACGGTTGGAAGCCCCATCCTGGTCCGGTGTCTCGCAAGCGGCCACGTTGCCGCCAGGAACTCGGACGGGGCGAGGATCACAAGCGAGGGGTCCACCTCCGGGATCCTCAGACCGAGGGCATATTCCGGGACCCCCTCGATCTCCCCCCTTATCGGCCCGGAGGAGGCCTCATCCGATGAGGACCCACCACTGGTTGCGAAGAAAGCGGGCAGGGACATCAGGACCACAACCCACAGGGTGAACAGGTGAACGGACCTTACATGCAGGCGAGCCGGTGCGATCAAGGACAAACCCCAGTTCCAGTATAAGCGATTACGGTGATGTAATATCTTTTGGTTTCCCGACCAATATATTCCATCGGTTCAACTCCCGCCTCTGCCGATCCAGGCGGGTCGATGGAACTCCCTCACGGTTTGATAACGTAAACCCTGTAGATGCGTTCATCCTGCTCGAAGGGGAGATGCGTGTCGTGGAACGTGGCCCTCAGGTCGTAGTTCTCATTGACGAAAGTTATGAAGCCGTCGAACTCCTCCAGATGATACGCCATAACGATCACCTTGACGTCGTATTCCAGAACGGTCTCATTGAGGAGCTCATCCGTAAGGGGAGGGGACTGCACGATGGCAACGTTCACTATCGAAGGGGGGGTAGGCCTGTCTGCAAGTACAGGGATCCTCGGGTTGCCCGATAGGACGTAGTCACCCTCGTCCGTCAGGGACCTCACCATATCCGCCACCTGATATTCCACGGGGTGTCCCCTCTCCACGACCGCGTAGGAGAAGCCTCCGATCACAAGGAGGGATATGATCAAAATGACCGCTGGAACGGCAGTGCTACTGTTGCTCGAGGGAAGCCTCCTGGACAAACTTCGGGATAACAGCGTCCCCCCCATTCCCGCAGATAGCGCCAGGGCAGGGGAGAGGTACAGAAAGTGGTGAGGCCAGGTCTTTGCCTGGAACAACATGAACATGAGAAATCCCAGTGATATTATCAGCACCACTCCAGCCTCACTTCTGTAGGCCCTCGAGATCCCCATGACAAAGAACGGGAGTGCGATCAGATTGGCACCGAGGAAAACGGCGAGGTAGAGGGCCTTGTCCCCGATGGGGTCCACGGGCCTGCCCATCTGGTTCAGGAGTATCCCCTCGATCACCGTCGCTGGCCCAAATATCAACAGGACGGTGATGGCAACTGCCGTTCCCGCAGCGCAGAATGCAACGATATGGCCAACCCGTCCTCCGTCGTTGGCACGTTCAGGAAGGAAACGGCCAAGATCGCGACCAGCGAACCTCTCCCTGGTGGAGATAAGGTCGAGAACAATTATCAGGAACACCATCCCCGCAGCTACAACAGCGTAGAGCTTAACCATGCTGGCCAACCCAAGCAGGCCCCCCGAGGCGAGAGCATAGGGCCATCTTCCATTCCTCCTGTAGACCATTATCGAGGCCACGCCGAGCGAGATGGCCAGAAGACAGTACATATCAAGGGAGGCGAGCCTAGATTCGTGGAGGAACATCAGGTCCATGGAGAGAAAGACGCCGGCCAGGACCATCGTGATCCGCCCACCAAGTTTGTAGGCAAGGTACATGACAAGCCCCAGGATGATCAGCGAGGATACGGCCGAGAGGTATCTGAACATGATCGGGTCCCCGTCCACGAGGCCGTAGACGCCGAGCATGACGGGCCCCTGAACGGTATTGATCTGATCGTACAAAGTGAAGCCCTCCGCCCACATCCTCCCCGCCATGATCTGGACGCCCTCGTCAACTCCGTTGGGAAAGATATCACGCTCGAGAAGCAGGAACCTCGGTACCGAGGATATGAGGAGCACCAGGAGGGCAAGGACCATGCTGTGCCTGCCCCTCGGCCACTTCCCGGCAGCTGGTGGTACATCCTCTTTTAAAACTTCCAGGCTCATTCCCCCACAGACAGGAGCTATCAACCCTCATTTAATCGTCGGTGCGTATAAATCATTTTGGTCTGTAAACGGTCCGAACCATATGAATTCAACCGCCTGTTCTCCGTTTCAACGATGAACAAGCTTTTTATATCTGTTACCGGAGTGTTCCATCTTCCATTTATATACACCAATGGATACTCGTTGTTATAGTAGTGAAGGCCATCGCTGAAAATAATGCGTTGAAAGGCCCTATCGAGGTGATCAGATGTCAGAAAGGATCCAGAAGGAAACGAGTGATAGAAAAGAGAAACACATAGGCCATCAGCTCTTCGTGGCGGCCCTTGCGGCGCTGCTGGCCTTCTCCATACTGGGAGTGGTCATCATGAACCTGAGCGACGATGGGGGCGATCAAGGGGATGAGATCGACCTCAGTGGCGCGGTGGGCGATGCCGCCATGGACGAGGAGGTGAAACAGAGGTGGACTACATATCTGGAATACGCTCCGACCATAGACCTGGAGACCCCCGATGTTGATGCGAGATGGGTTGACGGCGGGGAGCTGGATTTCCTTGACACCCTTCCCGAGCCCGAAGAGGGAGAGAACCTCTACGGAGGTGCCAGGGATGAGGGGGACGGAGTGGCAGTACCATCATCGGATAAGTCCAACGATGATGAGGCATCCCTTCAAGATGATGGTGAAAGCGGATCCAAGGAGCGGGAGGTGGAGGAATCGGATATCATCAAGATCATTGACGACAGGCTCTTTCTGCTCAACAGCTACAGGGGTTTCGTCATCGTGGACATCGAGGACCCTGATGACCCCGCTGTGGAGTCAAGGCTTCCCATCATCGGGAACCCCGTCAGCATGTACGTTGTCGATTTCCTGGCATTTGTGATAGTATCCGGTACGCCCGGAGAGGGGGAGACGTACGGCGACTGGAACAGCGGGACACTTTACATAGTCGATCTCACCGATACATCCGCCCCGAGGGTCGTCCAGATGGTGGAGATCAACGGATACCCCGTGGACAGCAGGAGGGTCGGCGAGGTACTGTACATCGTATCCTACAAGGAGGACCATTACCAATACCTGGATGGAGACACCGTTTCCGTGATGGATACTGATGTGATGGACACCGAGGAGATGGTGATTAAGGACGAGGGAGGGGAATCCCCAGGTTCAGCCGGCTCCGATGAACCATCCTTCGAGGAGTCGGACGAACCATCCAACGAGGAGCCTTACAAGGGGACCGAGATCGTGTCCATCGGGTTCTCCGATCCCGAGAACGTGGGGGAGGTGGACAGGGAGTCCTTCGAGGAGCGTTCCGAGAACATACACGTGACCAACAGGGCGATCTTCGTCTCGGGAAACCACTACAATTATACCGGAGACCGTTGGCCCACATATACGACAACGATAAAATACGTGGACATATCGGACCCGAAAGGGGACATCAAGGTCAAGGACAGCATTACGGTCGATGGGCAGCTTCGGGACAGGTACCAGATGGATTTCTTCGAGGGTATGCTCAGAGTGGTGACCCAGACCCCCCAGGACCCACTGTGGGTCTCCAGGCTGCACGTGATTGACTGCAGGGACACCGGCGACCTCGAGATCAAGGGTGACCTGCTGATAGACGATGCGGGGAGCCTCATGGCAACGCGCTTCGCCGGGGACAGGGCCTACACGATACACCTTCCATATTCCGTTGACCCCCTGGATGTCCTGGACCTGTCTGACCCGTCGGACCCAAAGCTCTGCGATGTGCTGGAGATCCCGGGCTGGGTGGAGCACATGGAGGTCAGAGGGTACAAGATCATAGCTATCGGAGTGGACGATACGGGAGATCAGATGAAGGTGGCGGTCAGCCTCTTCGATGTGACCGACCCGTACAATGCCATCATGACGGACAGGGTCATAATCGGTGAAGGATACACCTATTCGGAGGCGAACTGGGACGATAAGGCCCTGACCATACTGGATGATGAGAACCTCATCCTGATCCCCTTCAGCTCGTACACCTGGGAGAGGTGGGACAGCGACACATACGGAGTACAGCTGATATCCTTCGACCTCGAGGATGGCACCCTGGATGTGAGGGGGACCATCGAGGGATCCTACCCCATCCAGAGGACGAGGATGGTGGATGGGACCATCATCACCACATCCGAGAGGACGGTCCAGACCATAGACCCATCGAATCCCGACGATCCCCTGATCATAGGGTCTCTGGACCTGGTCTCGAACGTGGTGGAGATCATGGCCGTGGATGACCATCTGATCACCTGCAAACTGCCCCTATGGGGATCGTCAGGCGCCAGGGTCACCATAACATCGCTGGACGATCCAGGCACCGTCGTGGGCGAGTTCGGCCCCGAGGGATTGCTCCAGGAGAACATAGAGGTCAAGGGAACGATGGTCCTGATAAGGGGCATCAGGCCCTCCGAGGATGGGAACTCCACAATGGAGATATACGCATACGACGTCACCGACCCCCTGTCGGTGGTGGAGCACCCCGCCTTTGTCAGGGACCTGACATCCGGCGACCGCAACGGCTACTATTGGTACGACGTTCCTCAGTGGAGCGTTCTCGACGACGGTTCTTTACTACTGTTCGAGGATCCGTACTCCTATTACTACTACGACTATGCTGTCAAGGATGACATCTACGAGGATGGACCCGACGAAACGGTACCGGAGTACAGCCTGGAACTCTTAACCTGGAACGTGGGCGATGACCCTGCTGTGATCGACGTGCCCTGGAACGCATCCCTCTACGTGGGAGACGTTCACGGCGGCTCCGACGAGTTCGTGGTCATCTCCAGCTACTATTCGTATTACTACGGATATGGTTCCACCGTTGCCACAAGGGTGAAGGTAACGTCAGGCGTGGCGGAGGTCGGCCAGGATATGACCTTGACCGGAAACGTGATGGCCGTTTCGGAGAACCTCACAATTGCCTACACGATCTACTCGTGGTGGGATGAGACCCAGACGAACTCGTTGAACGGATATGACATCTCCGGAGACGAGGCGAAGCTGATCTTTTCGCTCTCGCTCGACTCGCCTGCACAGGACCTCTACCTCGACGGGGATAGCCTGATCCTGACAACTGGCGGCAACTACTGGTATTACCCGTATTACGAATACGATGTGGTCTCTGACGAGAAGGGGGCTTATGACGAGGAGCCTGAAAAGCCAAAGACCGTGATCACCGTGTTCGAACTGATCGAGGGGATCCCCGAATCCAGGGACTACGCCGAGGTCGAGGGGTACTATTACGGGACCACCTACGTGGAGGGCCGTATCCTCCTGCAGAACGGATACAACCTGGTGGGCATAGACACGAGCGACAGGGCGGAACTGGACCTGTTCGGATCCTGGCTGGTACCTGGCCACGTTCAGGATGCGCTCCTCCTGGAGGGGTACATCCTGATCTCCATGGGCATGTGGGGCATCCAGTCCCTCAGCATCGAGTGAACATCTCTGGAAGTTGTGAATGGGGGCCTTCTTGGGGGCCCCCTGATCTTTATTATATGATTATCATAAAGTATATGTGCTCTAACACCGCTTTCGGCCCATGGAGAACGTTGAGCTTGACACTCCAACCAGCGTGGCGATACTCTTCATGGCCATGAGCACCGCAGATAAGGACATGAGGGGAGAGGAGGGTTTCATCGCGGAGAAATGCGCCGACGAGTTCGGGCTGACCTCCAAGGAGTGGGACGCTGCTGTCACACGTGCCGCGGACCTCTTTTTCGAACACACGAACGAGGTGGTGGAGGAGGCGCTCACAACCCTATCCCTCAACCTGGACACATCCGCCAAGGGAGAGATAATGGAGGACCTCTACCTCGTCGCGATATCCGATGGGGCCCTGCTTCCGGA
>JAGLEG010000391.1 GCA_023145185.1 Thermoplasmata archaeon | reverse complement strand
CTCCAGCTCCAGGATCGAAGCTCTCTACACCGGGACCATGTCATCGGGATTGTTCCTTAACCAGGAGCACGTTTCCGCCATGATCGCGGAGGTGGTGGGGCTCACGGAGAATCAGGTCCCCGCCACGAGGATAGAGGCGGCGGGGGCATCGGGAGGCCTCGCCTTCCACCAGGCGATACTGGACGTGGCCTCCGGCCTCCATGACATAGTGGTCGTTGGCGGGGCGGAGAAGATGTCGGACGTGGTCTCCAACGTGGCCACCGAGTTCGTGGCATCGGGCGCGGACCAGGCATGGGAAGGGCTGTTCGGTGCCACAATGCCATCCCTGTTCGCATTGATGGCGAGAAAGCACATGCACGATCACGGGACGACAAAGGAGCACCTGGCCCGGGTTGCCGTCAAGAACCACGCACATGGTGCGAAGAACCCCCTGGCCCAGTTCCAGAGGGAGATCACGATGGATATGGCGGTGAACGCGGCCATGGTCGCCGACCCGCTCGGCATGTACGACTGCGCTCCATCCTCGGACGGCAGCGCCTCACTCGTCCTCTGCGATATGAAGACCGCAAGGGAGCTGTCGGACAACCCGATAAGGGTGGCGGGAACGGGGCAGGGCTCCGACTCCCTCTCCCTTGCCAACAGGAAGGAGATAACGTCCATGAGGTCCACCGTGGCTGCCTCAAGGAGAGCCTACGAGATGGCAGGTATCGGACCAGATGATATCAAGGTAGCAGAGGTTCACGACTCCTACACCATCAGCGAGATAATCGCCATAGAGGACCTCGGATTCTTCAAGAAAGGGGACGGTGGTTTCGCAACGGAGAGGGGAGATACGGCCCTGAACTCCACGATCACGGTGAACCCGTCGGGAGGCCTCAAGGCAAGAGGCCATCCCTTGGGCGCCACGGGTATCGCGCAGATAAACGAGCTGGTCCTCCAGCTGCGCGGAGATGCGGGCGATCGTCAGGTCAAGGATGCCAATATCGGCCTTGCACATAATATCGGTGGGACCGGTGGAACCGCCGTGGTCAACATCCTGGAGGTGGTCTGATGGCGGTGGCGAGACACTGGAGGAACCAGGACCAGAGATACAACCTGGCGGGCACCCACTGCAAGGTATGCGGGGGACACTTCTTCCCCAAAACGTCTATGTGCCCCTCCTGCCACAGGAGGTCCATGGGAAAACTGGAGAGGTTTCAATTCTCCGGGAACGGGACCATCTCATCCTACACTATCATTCAAGATGGCATGCCGCAGTACTCCTCCCAGGTTCCGTACGTGATAGCCTATATCGATCTGGAGGAGGGGGACCACATCATAGGTCAGATCGTTGACTGCGAGCCCTCCGAGGTGGAGATCGGAAAGGGTGTGGAGATGGTGTTTCGGAAGCTCTCGGAGGAGGGAAGGTCGGGAACCATTCAGTACGGATTCAAGTTCCGTTTGACCATGTGACCGAATATACCAGGGGAGAACTTTTTAAAGGGATTCGGTATTGGCGCCATCGAGGCTGTTCATAATGGACGAGTATGACGATGTTGAAGCGGTGGAGGAGGCTCCCCTTGACCCCAAATGGTATGGAGTTCCTCCCGCCGGGGAGAGGAAGGTCCCCAGCAGGACGAGATATATACTGGAGATCACGGCGGTCCTCGCCGTCGAGTTCCTGCTCTGGGGAATATACAGGGCCGTCACGGCCGATTTCTACGCTGGATTCGGAACGTACTGGTTCTATATAGGCCACATCATCGCCGCTCCAACGATCCATCTTGGTCCCATTCTGATCTACTGGAAGTTCTTCAGAAAGGAGAGGCTGTGGGTAAAGACCGACAGGGACGAGAACGGCCACATGAGCATCGATTTCGGCCCCTTCAAGATGACCAGGAAGCTTCTGCTTTCGGCCGTCCTTGTGGGTCTGTTTGGCGGCATCGTCTGGCGAGTTACCGAAATGGTCGTCTACAGCGGAGCAAGCACCGTAATGGGAGGTAGCTACATGGGGTCCTTGACCCTATTCAACCTGTTCTCCGGGGGCGATGTTGGGGTGTTCTTCCTCATGACCTTCGTTATGTTCTTCATAGTCGGACCGGTTGAGGAGTTCGAGTTCAGGTCCTTCGTTCACGATCAATCTGCAAGGGTTCTGCCCCTCTGGGCCGCACTCACCTTTTCGTCCATCTTCTTCGGCCTGTCACATATTCCCATCGCCATAACCGTTTACAAGCTGACCCCTATGGAGCTGCTATTCGCCGAGATCAGCTGGATGACGGCGGGAGCGGTTTTCGGAGCCCTTTACATGTGGTCCCGCAACATATTTGCGGTTATCGTCATGCACGGGATCGGCAACTGGCAGCTATCAGTGTTCCTGTGGCAGGCGAAGACCAAGGGAGATGGTCTTTCCGATAGTCAGATGATGATAGCATCCTTTGTGGTCTCAATGGTTGCAAACGCGCTTCTCATCGTGCTTTTCTACCTGATAAACAGGTGGTACTGGGAGCCCCAGAGGAGGGGTGAGCCGTTATTCGGCGGGAAGCTCATGGCGATACAGAAGTTCATGCATTCCCATGACAACGCCAGGAGGCCCGTGTACTCCACGTCAGCGATACTCACACTGACCACTGTATTCGTACTTGCGATACTCGTGGGTGCCGCGACCACGGCCGGCACCCAGGAGTTTCAGCTCCTCGACCCCGAGATGTCCCCTCTGGAGGATGACGGGGCGGACCTTGGTTCAATGGTCGATATGACATCCACGCTCTCCGAAACCGGGAGCCTTCTTGAAGGGGAGACCTACAGCATACCCATTACCTCCGAGGAAGGGCAGCTTCTGAAGGGAGTATCCGCAACGTTGACATGGACCGACGAGCCGGATATCAGAAGGATCAGGGTATATGAGAACACACCCGATACATTCTCATTGGCCATCAGCGGCCCGAATGCCACACAGGAGGTAATCGGAGCGAATCCCGATGGAGCCGAGGGGAGTATTACCAACGCTCTTGAGTTCTCACCAGATGAGATCGAGGGGATGATATCGACAAGCGGTGAGAACTACACGATATCGATCGATATCAAAATGGTGGATGCAGGCATGTACCTCCCAAGGGCAGGAGTCGGTGCGATAGGCCTGACCGACACCGGAAATGCCTGGTCCTGCACCATCGAGCTGATCTGGCTGACCCCACCTGGAAGCGGAAATCAGACGGCCTGAGGAAACGGAGATCGGCGGCCTTTTCGGGCCGCCCTCCATCGTTTTTCCGACCACTATTCCGGTAATAATTCACAGAATTTTCATCCGCTCGACAAGCGTTAAATAGCCACCTGTTCTTAATGTTGGAAAGGAGGCAGGGAATGAGCAGAACGATAGTGACGATGCCCGGTGACGGGATAGGGAAAGTGGTGCTGCCTGAGGCCATAAGGGTTCTGGATGCAGTTGGTTTCGAGGCCGAATATATCGAGGCGGACATAGGCTGGGAGTTCTGGCAGAAGGAGGGTAACGCCCTCCCCCAGAGGACCCTTGACATCCTTGCGGAACACCCGATCGCCCTCTTTGGGGCGATCACGTCAAAGCCCAAGGACCAGGCGGCTGGGGAGCTGGACCCCGCGCTTGAAGACAAGGGCTTTGTCTACTACAGCCCGATCGTGGGGCTCCGGCAGCATTTCGATCTGGACCTCTGTATCAGGCCCTGTCAGAGCCTAGAGGGGAACCCGCTCAACTTCATAAGAAGGACCGTGGAGGGCTTCGAGGAGCCAAAGGTCGATGTGGTGATATTCAGGCAGAACACGGAGGGGCTCTACGCCGGCGTGGAGTGGACGGACCCGCCTGCACACGTTAAGGACGCCTTGAATACTCACCCCAAGTTCAAGCGGTTCTACGATGTCCCCGGGGAGGACCTGGCCGTCTCCACCAGGATCTTCACAAGGCACTATACCAATCGGATCGTCAAAAAGGCCTTCGAATACGCGGATAAGTTCGGGTATTCATCGGTGACGATATGTGAAAAGCCAAACGTGATCAGGGAGACCTCCGGGATGATGAGGGAGGAGGGAAAGAAGATCGCCAAGGAGTATCCGGATATCACCCTCAAGAGCACCAATATCGACGCCCAGATGATGTGGCTGACCAAGAATCCCGA
>JAGLEG010000390.1 GCA_023145185.1 Thermoplasmata archaeon | reverse complement strand
CATTGGGCAGCATTGTGGAACAGGCGCCTGTATCGTTCCTTACCGATGGAACGCCGGTCCCTTCCAGCTGGACGATATCGGAGGAAGGGGTCATATCCTACTCCGTTGGCCGATATGATGCCTCACAGACCCTGATCATCGACCCCATCCTGGAATACTCGACCTACGCAGGGGGAGGAAGCGATGATTACGGATACTCGATGGAACTGGATGGAAAGGGTTACATCTACATCGGTGGCATGACCTACTCCAGCAATTTCCCTATCTCATCCGGGGCATTTGACACATCCAACGCAGGTGGCGGAGATGCTTTCGTGTTCAAGCTGAGCAGGGGCGGGGATAGGACCATATACTCAACGTTCCTGGGAGGTTCCAATGTAGATTACGGGTACGGCCTTGCCGTGGATGGCTCCGGCTCCGCATATCTCGTTGGGTCCACCCTTTCCAACAACTACCCCACGACGTCCAGCGCATACGATCAGCAGTTCCAGCAGACCCAGTCGAACAAGGATATCTTCGTCACCAAACTATCCGCGGGAGGCAACTCCCTTACCTATTCCACGTATATCGGCAGAAGGGGCGATGATGTGGGGAGGGGAATCGTTGTGGACAGCAGCGGTTACGCATATATCACGGGTTACTCCTCCAGATACTGGAATTGGGCCCAATACAACTACCCCACGACCTCCGGGGCTTACGACACCTCACACAATGGTGGCGGGTATGACGCGGTGGTCACCAAGCTCCACTCGAACGGGGGATCCCTCGTCTACTCCACGTTCCTGGGAGACAATGACGATGATGATTACGGCAGGGCCATTGACATCGACTCCTCGGGCAATGCCTATGTGACAGGTTACACCCAATCCAACGGGTTCCCGACGACATCCACCGCCTTCGACCGCACCTATAACGGGGCATCCGATGTGTTCATCACCAAATTCAACTCTGCGGGTAGTTCCCTCACCTTCTCCACCTACCTTGGAGGATCGGGGAACGACCTTGGATACGATATAGAGTTGGACGCACGGAGCAGACCCTATATTACCGGAAGTACCGCATCAACCGGATTTCCCACCACGGGCAACGGCTATCAGGGGAGCTATCAGGGAAATACGGATGGGTTCCTCACGCTTCTGGCATCGAACGGTCGGTCGCTTGTGAACTCCTCCTACATCGGTGGTACGGGCTATGACGAGGGATCTGCACTTACCCTCGACAATGAGGGCTTCATTTACATCGCCGGCCATTCTGGATCGACCAACCTGCCCGTCACATCGGACGCCCTCTACTCCACCAGATCAGGAGGTTATGACGC
>JAGLEG010000039.1 GCA_023145185.1 Thermoplasmata archaeon | reverse complement strand
GATTACGGTAAACGGTTCTACGTCGGCGGAAGGAAGGTATCCCTCAATTTCGCCCTGGCAGAGGAAAACAGCTTTGATCCATCGGTGCTGATAGAGCTGTTCGATCCGGACGTGTTCATGGTCAAGGTGACCCCCGTCAACCCCACGGATCACGCCAGGAGGAACGACATGGTCCGGGAGAACCTGTCCGAGGAGGAGATCCCGGCGATCTCTATCCTGAGGGAGAATGGTTTCGACGTCGTGGTGAGCATCGGAGACCTTCGCGAGAATGAGATAGGGAGCAACTGCGGCCAGCTCGCCGCGCTCTGGAAAAAAGGAAATATGGAGTGATCCAGAACTTACTTGGTTCACTTCTTCTCCCGCTTTTTCTTATCTTCCTTCTTCTTGTTCCTGCTCTTCCTTTTCTTATCCCTATTCTCCTCTTTCTCGGTCTGGAAAGAGCTCTTTGCCGTGATCATCACAATCGTAGCGACCCCGGATATGAGCGAGCTGAGGAGCTCGTAGATGCCAAGTCCTATTAAAACCGCCCTTATGGGAGCAGGTGCCCCATCCATTGATATCCCTATCAATATGACGGCGATCCCTCCGAGGAAGGCAAAGATCGTACCCACCCATGAGAGCACCGAGGCCTTACAGAAGTGGGTACCCTTGTACCCATAATAGCCACCAATTGCCTGTCCCCCCACACCATGGGCGAAGAAGAAGGCGATGATCGATACAATTATCAGGGCGATGACAGCCATTATCAGGAAGATAAGACAAAAGGCAATACACAGGCCATCTAAAGGGCTGCCACCGTCTGATCCTTTCAACTCTATCATAATGTAGATCAGGAGCCCTGCCAGGGCGAAACCGCCCAGTGAGGTGATAATAGCAATAAGGAAGTTGGGTATACCAACTATCATCAATATCATTGAGGAGATCCTCCTCCTCTTCACCAGCCCCTCATCGATCTTCTCCCCGCTCATTTCAATCACTGCTTGACAGAGGGTTGATGATATTATTTACTTTCGTATCGTGGAAAACAGGGCCCCTGGGCCCGTGCATCGGCCGAAAAGAAATATATACACCCACGATCAATCTGATGGTAGACGGGGCGGGCGCATATTTTTTTGTATGCAACGCACTCAATCCTCATCACCCGCCCCGTCACACTGTGCTTTTATTGTGATCCCACGGCCTGGGACATCATCCCTTTACCACGGCCAGTGGGGTCATCCTCACCACCTTGCGGGAGATGCCCGACCCGTCCGCCACCTCGATGACCTCATCGATGTTCTTGTAGGCGTCCGGTGCCTCCTCGGCCACAACCCTCTTTGAGGTCGCCCTGACGTAGATCCCCTTTTTCCCAAGTGAGGAGATGATCTTCTCGGGATCGAAGTTCCTCGTGGCCTTTGTCCTTGACAGGACCCTGCCGGCCCCGTGGCACGTCGATCCGAAAGTGGCCCCCATCGCCTTTTCAGTGCCGACCAGAAGGTAAGAGGCAGTGCCCATATCACCGGGTATCAGCACTGGCTGGCCTATCGACTGGTACTCATCCGGGATATCAGGGTGATCGGGGCCGAAGGAACGGGTTGCACCCTTTCTATGGACCATGAGCTTTTTCTCCCGTCCTCCCACGGTATGGACCTCTTCCTTGGCGATATTGTGCGCGATATCGTATATCATCCTGAGATCCGTATCCAGCCCGGCCTCGCCCAATACGGCCTCAAATGAGCGCCTTGTCCAGTGCGTGATCAGCTGTCTGTTCGCCCAGGCATAATTTGCGGCACACCTCATCGCCCCCAGATACGACTGCGCCTCCCTGCTCTCAAGAGGTGCGGAGACCAGCTGCCTGTCCGGTATGGTGATATCGAATTTCCTGGACCTGAATCCGGTGCCATGGCCCTCGTAGAGCCCCTCCAGGTCCCGGACCTTGTCCTGGCAGACCTGGTATCCAAGGCCCCTTGAGCCTGTGTGGATCATGACCATTATCTGTCCCTTTTTCCTGACCCCCATCACCTTCGCGGCTGCCGTATCGTAGATCTCGTCCACCCTCTGGACCTCGATGAAGTGGTTTCCGCCCCCCAACGACCCCACCTGTGGAAGCCCCCTCTTCTTTGCCCTGTCCGAGACCTCCTCGGGGAGTGCGCCCTCTATTGCCCCCTCCTCCTCCATCCGCCTCAGGTCCTCGGGGTATCCGAATCCCTCATCGACCGCCCATCCCGCCCCCCTTTCAAGTATATCGTTGAGCTGGGAGGGGTCCACCCTTATCCTCGCCTTTGATCCGACCCCCGATGGGACGTTCTTGAAGATCTCATCCGCCAACCTTCTGATGAAAGGCTCTACCTCGTGGTCCATCATCTCCGATACGAGGAGCCTCACCCCGCAGTTGATATCGAAGCCCACACCTCCCGGAGAGATCACGCCGCCCTCGTCGAACATCGTGGCTGCCACACCGCCGATAGGAAAACCATAGCCCCAATGTATGTCGGGCATGGCCATGGAAGGGCCCGCCAGCCCGGGAAGGGTGGCAACGTTCACTATCTGCTCACAGGCGTTATCGGAGAGGACCGCATCCAACATACGATCGGAGGAGTAGAGTATGCCATCCTCCTTCATGTCCTCCCTGTAATTCCTGGGAATCCTGTATCTGTATTCGTCCAGTTTCTCTATGGGTCCCTGCCACATGGGATATCTTCAGGCGGGAAGGGTAATAATAGTTTTTGCCCGTGAGAAAAGGTTTAAAACGGGGCGACACCTATGGACGGATCAAGATGACAACTGATAGAGAGGAGGACTATCTCGAGGCGATCCTTCACCTTGTTAACGAGAAGGGTTATGCGAGGGTGGGAAACATTGCAAAGGGCCTGAAATGCTCCTCCGCCACGGTGACCGAGATGTTGGGACGCCTTTCCTCCAAGTCCCTCGTGAACTATGAGAAATATGGAGGGGTCACCCTCACCCCCGAGGGCAGGAAGATCGCTGAGGAGATCGACAGGAGGCATGTGATCATCCGCGATTTCCTGCTCATATTGGGCGTATCCGATAAGGCGGCAGATGAGGATGCGTGCCTGATCGAGCACGACCTCCACATGGAGACCCTGATGAAGCTGGAGAAGTTCATTGAGTTCATCCATCTGTTCCCCGGGGACCCCTGCTGGCTTCAGAAATTTCAGGATTTTCAGGAGACCGGTTCCATCGACCT
>JAGLEG010000389.1 GCA_023145185.1 Thermoplasmata archaeon | reverse complement strand
GATGAATACCTCGCAATCGGGAGTATGAGTAACATTTGCCAAGGATATGGAGCCGTAATGTCGAACCCCTCCCTGTTGACCATCATCCCTGAGCTCATAATGATCATCAGTCTCATTGAATTCCAATCTCCTCAGGCCGTCTCCCATCCCCCCAAAGAGGAGCTCCGTTCGTCTCTCCCTGTTCTCGGGGGGCATAACCGGATAGGCGTTATTCCAGAAATCCCCGTCCATGTCCTGGGCTGTTATCGCTCCCGCAATGTTCCCCTGAACGGAATAGGTATGGGGATAGTACTCCCTGAAGATGATCGACCCATTTGGAGAGAGGACCTCGATCAGATACGTGTCATTGTTCAGATCGGCTGCAAGGATCACCTCAAACTCCGACTTGTTCCCGCTCCAGTTACCTTCAAGGTCGGTGATAGTGGGAGTCGCAAATGAGGTGCCGTTCTCTATCTGATGGGTCCAGACCGGCTGTCCATCGGACCCAAGGCACACCGCACCATTTACCCCCCCTATGATTATCTCCGGCGTCTCGTCGAGATATATATCCTTGACGGCGGGTGAGGCAAAGAAGGGAGGTGGTGTCTGGTTGCTGTAATGGGCATAGGGAACTTCGTCCATGGGATCGGTCTGCAATCCGGTATAAGGTTCGGGCCAGAACATTGTGCCGTTGGGGTTGAGGGCGTATACTGCGTCACCCGAGGAAGCTATCACTATCTCAAGGGTTCCATCCATATTGAGATCGGCCAAGGTGGGAGTGGATAGTGCGAAGCCCTCAACCTCCTCGAGGGTGATCTTCCACTTGAGGGAACCCCCACCTGATCTGGCGGGTAATAGGGACACTTCACTCTCCTTAAGATCATCCCTCTGAGCTTCTAGCCAGGTAAGATACTGAATATCATCGTCGTCCAGGGGAACCACTTCAGCCGAGCTGATCAACCCGCCAAAGGACGGGATCAGCATCAATGACAGAAGTGCAGTTAAAAGCCTCGGAGTGACCTTATGATAGTTCATGTTCCTCCCTCATAGCAGAATATGACTATTTGCTTATGATGAATTGCTCCCAGCAAATATATATAAATTTTCGTACAGGTCCATGATGAAAAATTGGAATGTTCTTAATGATCCTGAGGAACACGGAGTGGGCCCGCCCGGATTTTTTAACTCATTTAATATGATCTTAGAAAAATCTGACTCCACTAAACACTGAGTATTGTTGGAGTCAGACCCGGGGAAAATCAGCTAATTAATGAATATATGGTGATTTTCCCGGTCCGTGCGGGCCCACCAACTCCAAGTAAAAAGTAAATAGAAGTGTTGATGGGCCCACCCGGAGGTTTCAAAAACCATGTTTTTGAAGGCCGTGACTAATTCTGTAAGAATTAGTCAAGCGTTTTCAAATCCGGGATTGGCACGTTCGAAAATAAACATTTAAAATACGAGAATGGGCCCGCCCGGATTTGAACCGGAGTCTATGGCTCCCAAAGCCACAAGTATACCAAGCTAACCCACG
>JAGLEG010000388.1 GCA_023145185.1 Thermoplasmata archaeon | reverse complement strand
GAGGAGCTGGATGCCATGATCCAGGATTTCCCGATACCCCCGATGCCCATAACACAACATCCCTCGGCTCAGGATCCCCAGGAGCAAGAAAAAGGCCCCCCTCTCAGTGAAAATGATCCCGAGAAGAGTGATGATATACCAGATGTTGAGGGTCCAGTACCCGCAGTTGAGGGGGGCCAGCAGCAGGAGCCTCCAACGAAAGCAGAGGAGGAAGAGACACCATCGGAGGATGACACGCCCACCCCGCTGTCGGAAGATGCCGTCAAGGCCCCGATATTGGGAGCAGAGGATGATGTCGAGCCCGATCCAACGCAGGGAACAGACGTGGATTCAGCCCAGGGACCTATCGTAGAACAGTCACACCCGGATCAGGTCTGAACAGGTGAAGGGATATGATCAAAAGATCGTTGGCCGTCCTCTGTTCCACGCCCCTTATCCTAATTGTGGCCCTTCTGACATCAGGCTGTATCGACAACAATGGGCCCGGCGTGGATACCATCTCCATTGTTCAGATCACCAGCATATCTGGTGTGACCGCGGACGGGGTCGTTACAGAGATTACATTTGAACTTGACATCAATGGGACAACTGAGATAGAGCTTGGATCTCTGGAGATGAGGTTCGAGGTCCCCCCATCCTTCGGTCAGGCCGGATCTGATATCAGTTTCGAATACAATGGATCCAACCCGTGGTCCGGGGATGGAAAGAACTATTCAGTTGTTGAACCCACCCGGGATACGTCCGATACCGTTCCATTGATCGCCATGGGAGGTGATCAGATCATCCTCCGGCTCGGCCCGTCATCTGCGGGCGTGGAACTTCAAACAGCATCGATACTTCCTTTTGAAATATCGTGGGATATTAATGGGATCTCCAGATACGATCTGTACATGCCTACCCTGATACCCGCCGACGGTACCTTCATAATGACATACAATAAGTTATAGGTCCTCAAGGTGAAGGAGCGCTTTCTTTCCGATGTCCTTTCTGTAATGACGATCCTGGAACCTGATCTTCCCCACAGCCCCATAGGCGGTCTTGATAGCCGTCTGAAGGTCCACATCCATCGCGGTGACGCCCAGCACACGCCCTCCGTTGGTGACCACGTTCTCATCTTCATCTACCCTCGTCCCCGAATGGAATACAACGACGTTCTCCAATGCCCCTGCCTTCTCGATACCAGAGATCTTCAATCCTTTAACATATTTTCCAGGGTATCCGCCAGAGGCCAGCACAACACATACGGCCTTGCTCTTGCTCCATCTGAACTTCACCTTATCCAGGGTACCGTCACAGCAGGCGATCAGTGGTTTGATTATATCCGTGGCCATCCTGGGAATGACCACCTGTGCCTCGGGGTCCCCGAACCTGCAGTTGAACTCGATCACCTGGGGCCCCTTTTCGGTGATCATCAACCCAGCATAGAGGAGACCTTTGTAAGGGCGCCCCTCCTTACGCATTCCATCGATCATGGGGAGGAATATCTCATCGTATACCGATGAGACCATATCCTCATTGACCACCGGCGCAGGAGAATATGCCCCCATTCCTCCCGTATTCGGGCCTTTATCGTTGTCAAATGCCCTCTTATGGTCCTGAGCTGATTCCAGGGGCACAACGGTCTTCCCGTCACAGAATGCAAGGATCGACGCCTCCTCACCCTTCAGATAATCCTCAATAAGGATCCGATCTCCCGCTTTCCCGAATACCCCGGAAGATATGATGTCAATGGCCTCAAGGGCCTCCATCTCATCCTCGCAGGGGAAAGCGCCCTTCCCGGCTGCCAGACCGTCCACCTTGACGACCTGGGGACCCCCCACCTCCTTGACATACCTCCTGGCCTCATCGGGATCATCGAATACCCTGAAAGGGGCAGTTGGTACGTGGTACTTCTTCATTATCTCCTTGGCATATATCTTGGATGTCTCCAGCATCGCCGCCTTCCTGGAGGGGCCAAACACCCGCAGACCGTTTCTCTCGAAATGATCCACTATGCCCATCTCCAATGGGGCTTCGGGACCCACAACGGTAAGGTCTATCCCATTCTCCCTGGCAAATTCCGCCAGTCCGTCGATATCGGTCGCGCTGATATCCACCAGTTTGGCAACATCCCTCATGCCATCATTGCCGGGGGCAACGAATACGTTTGAAACCCATCTGCTCTTTTTGATCTTCCAGGCCAGGGTGTGCTCCCTTCCACCACTTCCAATAACAAGAACCTTCATTACACCACCTGTCCATCAAAATCCTCTTCGATCCGCCTCTTCCAGCAGGTCACTTGCCTTTACCAGAGACCTGAAATCGACCCTCCTGTTCAAAGGCTCGGTACCGCCCTCCTCTCTGTCAACTACAGACAGGACGCCCACAACGGAGGCCCCTTCCTCTTCCAGCAGGTCGATGGCAGCCAGAACGGACCCACCCGAAGTTACCACATCCTCTAGCAGAAGTATCCTGTCCCCCTTTTTCAGATCTCCCTCGATCTTTTTTCCGGTTCCATGGTCTCTACCCTTCTTTCTTATGATAAGAAGTGGCACCTTGTTCCGAAGCGAATACGCGACCACGAGAGGTACCGCGCCCAGCTCAACTCCAGCGACCTTGTCGCACTCAACGGCCTCGTACGAGAACAGATCCGTGATCTCGGATAGGATATCGGGGCTGCAGCTCGCTCTCTTTATGTCCACATAATATCTGCTCTTTTTTCCTGAGGTCAGTGTGAAATCACCGAACCTAACCGCTTCGCATGACAGCAGCTCCTCTATCAGCATAGATGGCCTCCCGGGGATTAAAAAGGCACCTGACGTGCCCACCTCCTCAAGTGTTTGAAGCTATTTTAATTGGTCGGAGGGACTCCCCTTACTGACAGGCCTCAGAGCCTTCTGGGCGGTTGGGCGGGCTGAATGGGCCTGGCCATCTGGGGGGCGACAGGCCTCGCGCCGGGCAGCGGTCTGGCCATTCCCCCGGACACCGGAGGTGCAGCAGGAAGCGCCATGGCAGGCCGCTGGCCCGCCATAAGAGCGGAGGGCCTCATGGCTGGACGGCCAACCATCTGAGGAGGACCTCCCCTGAAGACCACAGGCTGTGGAGTACCAGGCTGTGCGGCACCCTGCTCCTGCAGGAAAGAGGGCAGCTTGGATGACATGGTGGCAAGAGGAAGTTTCTCCATCAGCTCGTGGACCCTCTCACGCCGCCTCTGCTGGGAGGACTGGTAGATGGCCATCTTCCTCGGGTCCTTGGACGCACTGTGCTTGTTGTACAGAACATATCCACTCAGGGCGGCCACCATAAGGGCGACAAGAGCGAGCACCCACAGAAGAATGGGCACCGCATAGCTCGTCTCCTCAACATCAACACCAACGTCCTGAATATCATCCACGACCGGGTCCAACCCTATCTCGGGATCGAACGGCGCCCTATCAGCCTTGTCAGCGATACCATCCTTGTCAGAGTCCTTCTGCCACTCCCTGATATTGGGGAAAGCATCGGAGTTGTCACCAACACCATCACCATCAATGTCAGACCATTCAGAAGGATCGTACGGGAAAACATCATTCACGTTGAGATGTCCATCATTATCATAGTCCAGATCGGGGGTTGTGGAATTCCGGTTGATGGATATATTGACCTGGGCCACCGCATATGAACCTCCATCCCAGGCACGAACATCTATCGTTATATCCTGCTGGATCTCATTCTCGCCTTCAGCCTCAAGGGTCAAACCCCAGGTATTGGTCCCAACGGCCTTGTACCAATCGTTCTCCCAGAAGATCTCAACCCATTGAATACCTTCAACGTCACCTGCAGTTCCCATGACGGAGAACAGGCCTGGCTCTATCCGGGTGTACTCAAGAGGCCGGACAATGGACAGCGTCGGAACGTCGTCAACCTTCTCAACGATCACGTTCATCGTGGTCCACGAGGTGTACTCACCATCGCTTACGGATAGGGTGATCGTGCTCCAGCCGTTCCAGTTGGACACGCTGGGAAAAAAGGATAGGACCTGTTTGCCATCAAGTTCGGCCCTGACCAAGTCAAATTTAACAAAGGTCCGGTTCGTATAATCCTCAACAGCCATCGTGAATGACCTTCGATCGGAGTCGATATCGACAACATATTGCGTCAGCTCGATCACGTTGGACTCTCCCACATCTTCAGTTACAAAACGGTCCTCAATATCCAACCAGGATGGGCCGTCGTTATCGTTCTCGACCATTACCAGAAAGTCAATGCGAGGATTCAAAAGAAGGTTCCAATCAGCACTGTCAGTGGCGTACATCGTGACCTTTACCTTGCCGTGCCAGTTGGAAAGACGGCTCATCTCGACCACCAGCTCATTTTGAGACCTCAGCCAGGATATCTTAAAGTCAGTCTCCTCATCGTAAGGATAGATATCCCCGGAAAGATCGGGAATAGGCAGCATGGAGAGGTGATCCCCATCCACATCCTTGAAGAGCTCATATCCATCAAGATCAACAACGATCGTCTCCTCGGCACCCTCAACAGCGTAGAGGGTCGGAAGGGACTCAACGGTCCTCACGGGCTCATCGTTCACAGGCTCCACGAAGATCTCGAACTGGGACGATACAAGGGTCCTGGGAGGCACGTTGTTCGGACCACCGGTATCGGTTACGGTTATCTTGCCGGTTATCTCCGGTACGGCTGAATATCGAGTATAGAAGTTCGGGGTCTTCCCGGCATCGATCACCATGCTCCCGTCCTGGATATAGGCATTCAACTTGGACGCCTGGGCACCACCCAGAATGATCTCAAATTCAAGGTCGCCAACGCTGGTATAGTCATCGGTGAAGAAATCCTTCAGATCATAGCCAAACGTCTTGGTCTCATCCTCCTTGAGAGTGAGATCGGGCAATTTCTGGACCTGACGGGGCTTTGAATTATATTCCACGGTCAGCTCATCAAGATATGCCATGCCGGGACCATCGGCCCCAACGCCAAGATAGATACGGGTCACGGGGTTCTTGTCATCAGGATAATCAGGGACCAAACGGTCGATCACCTTGTGGAGGGGGACGTTATTCCCATCGTGGGTGACCGTAACGGTGGTCTCGTAGGTTATCTTGATACCCTCCAGGGTGATCCTACCCCTGGTCGAGGAGATGATCTCCATTTGAACGGCGACAAGGCGGTTTCCCCAACGGTCCATTATAACAGAAGAACCTGGGTTGGTGTCAATGAAATCCTGAAGCCCCTGGCCAATGTCCAGGGTATGAAGGTCCTTGAACTCACCATTGTACAAAACATCAGCTGTGGCCTCATCATTGCCCACATCCAGGCCAATATTCTCGGGATA
>JAGLEG010000387.1 GCA_023145185.1 Thermoplasmata archaeon | reverse complement strand
CTTCTAATTAAACTGTTCGTTCTTGATAAATGTATTGAAATCATATGGCCGGGTCAAGGTAGTAAGCCTCCTTCTGTTAGCCCCGGTTCGTTGCCTTGCCGGGGTTGGCGATATTTACCTAAGCGCTCTACCTTCCGATCCCGGGGCGGGTCAATTCGGACATTTGAGCTTGCTCCATGGGAGGTTGGCCGTTTCATCCTATCCACGCCGAAGTCAGGGTCAAACCCATCATACAAATGACGTGGCGGTGTCGTTTCTGCTCCATTGCCTGCGCTCTCGCACATCCAGATGTCTGGATCCCATTGCCCCGAGGAGGGAGGACTTTCCTCAGCGATGACCGCCGTCGATCGCCCACCTTCTCCCGACCATGGGACCTACAGGGAATGGTCATAGATAACCATATCGGGTGGTGTTCAATATCCTCAGTTCACCACCTTGATCAGATCATCAAAGTGCAGTAACGGATCATCATCCACTAAAAGAGCCGCTCTCATCTGACCATCTCCCTCAATTGTAATATGAATCCCTCACTATCCAGTTCATCATCACCTGGTGGGGAATACCATAACGTACCGCCGAACATCTCCGCTATAGAGCGACATAGGATAAGCTGAACATTATCCGGGTTATCATCCGCTTCTCTTTTCAGGAAGAGCCCTTCGCGCTCCTCCGTTGAGAATTGCCTGAAATCTCCGGAGATGAGAAGGTCAATATATCCTTCCTTATCGATGTTTTTCCGTATTACTATCCTCGGGTCACTATCCGTTCTTCTCCTAACGATAAGGTCCATCACGTGGAGGAACAGATCTACAAGCATCGCGTTTCCCCTGATGTTGATGCCTCCTTTGATGTTCTCCCGCTCCACCTCGATCCGCACATCGTTATGAAGGGATCCGAGCATGATCGTCGCCTCATTGATCGCCCTCGCCAGGTCGAAATACCCGACCTCACTCATTGTCAAGGCTCTCTTTTCCGCAGTATCCATGAGGTTCATTGCCCTTCTGACCTTTTTCCTCATGTCCTGCATTCGGATGGTCTCAAAGGAGATATCGTTTAGCTTACCCTGGAGGGCATCAATGTCCTCCAGCATCTCATACCACAGGGGCCTCATGTAACGCCTCAT
Organism: Thermoplasmata archaeon; assembly: GCA_023145185.1. Lineage (GTDB taxonomy): Archaea > Thermoplasmatota > Penumbrarchaeia > Penumbrarchaeales > Penumbrarchaeaceae > JAGLEG01. The sequence continues at coordinate 3,531 of JAGLEG010000387.1, read as the reverse complement.
CAGGTCAAGATAGAAACCGGCCTCCCCGCTGGCCGTAGTCTCATCCCTGGTGAGGATGGTATCCCTTTTTCCGAGTTCCACGGCCTTCAATGCGGACCTCACCCTTTTTCCCAGATCTTTCGAATGTACGGAGCTTTTGATGATGTAGTCCATCGCGCCCTTTTTAAGCGTCCTCACCGCGAGCTCCTCGGAGCCTACGCCCGTGTAGATGATAACAGGAATATCTCCAGGTAGGCCATTTGCCTCGTCCATGATCTCGAAACCGTCGAGCCCGTGTACGTTGAAATCACAGATGATCAGGTCCGGCTGTATCTTGTCAAGGTGCTTGAAGAAATCCTCCCTGGTGGAGGCCTCGTGGAATATGAGGTCCGGGAGCTCCCGGAGGACCTCCTTTTTTACGACGGCCCTGTCGGCCTCATTATCATCAACGATGAGGATCGCTTTCATTGTCTTTCCCCGACTCTTTGTATCTCTGAACCCGTGTGGAAGGATATACAGCTTCCGCACTACTTTACCCTGATACTATCTTTACCGTCCTGTTATCATGTCATGAAAGCATGTGTATGAGACATTCTAGACACTCGTTCCCGCCGGTTTCATATCTTTTATATTGGGATCATCGGCCAAGCTCATCTGTCCATTCCACCAGATCGTTCATGAACCTGATGTAGGTCCTCAGAAGCTGGGTTCGCTGTACGGAAAAAACAACGGAGAGATCGGATAGGTGTTGATTGGGCCTTGCGATATCCACATCTATCGCACCCGATCCGGCAATGGCTACCTCATCAGGTTTCCCCATCTCCTTGAAGCGTTTCACGTAACGGAGGGCAGGGGACGATGATATCGATCCGAGCAGCTCCTCCCTCGCCTCCGCCGATCTCTCGACGTCCTTGATCTTTTTGGCCTTGGACCGATATTTTCGGAGCTTTTTCCACATCGAGAATATCGACTCCCCTGCTTTCAGGATCGCTCCGCTCTCCTCCAGGCCCATGACTTCCATCAGCCCTGTCAGGTCTTTCAGGTCCGTGTGATACATCTCAAGGGCCCTTTCTCCTGCCACATACTCAAGTCTGAGTATCCCATCTTGTATCTTCTTGACGCCCGTTATAGTGATCCTTCCCGCCTCGGATGTATTTCTCAGATGTGTGCCTCCGCAGGCCTCTGTATCCAGATCATCGATACGTATCACCCTGAGCGTTTCGCCCGGAACAGCCCCGCCCTGATACAGCCTGAAGCCGAATCTGTTCTCGGCCTCATCTCTTGGAAGTAGCATGGATTCTACCGGTATGGATGCGGTTACGATGTCGTTGACCTCCCTCTCGATCTGGTCCAGTTCATCTGCGGTAAGGGTCTTGTAATGGGTGATATCCAACCTCCCCTTCTCCTCGGTCTTCTCCGCACCAGCCTGCCATATATGGTTCCCCAGGACCCTTCTGGCCACGCCGTTTATCATGTGTGTGGAAGTATGGTGCTGGGCCAGCTGGCGTCTTCGCCCCTCATTCACGTATCCCGAGACCTCCATCCCGGCGGCCCACCCTGTCATGTCGCCTGAAACCCTGTGGACGATCAGGTGGTCCTGTTTGAACACCTCTACAACCTCGATCGTGGTCGGGCCAACGAGAGTTCCCGTATCGTGAAGCTGCCCTCCCGAGGTCGGGTAGAAGGCTGTGGAGTCGAGCAGTACGTGCCCGTCCGAGACCTCAAGCACGTTCGCCCTGAACTCCAGATCCAGGTAGTTATCAAAATAGAGGATCCCCGTCTCCGGGTGTTCGCCCAGCTCGATCTTGAGCTCCTTGACCGTCTGGGCCTTTGCGCCGGAGTTCTCATGAAGCTCGGTCACCCGTTTGAAGAAATCGGGTGGAACCTCAAGGTCCAATCCGGAGGTCCTGAGGAGGTCGGGCGTTATCCCCTGGGAATCGTAAAGCTTCAGCATATCGCCCATCGTGATCTTCCCGCCCCCCTCCTCCTTCTTGATCAATCTCCTCACGGTGGAGGTCGCCTTCTCCTTGTTCGAGAAGTACTTCTCCCTCTCGTGTTCAAGTATCTGTCTGACCTCATTGATGGATCCCAGCATCTCGGGATACTGTGGGACCAGATATTGGGCATGCCAATGGCATACATCACCGATATCGATGTCCCAGCCATTGGCCTGTATGAAATCCATCGCCCTCCTGTAGATCAATCTGAGGTTATATCCCCCCCCGGAATTCGATGGAAGCCCTCCATCCCCCAGGGCAAATAGCAGCGTTCTGCTGTGATCTGCGATCGAATACAATCCAGCATGTGATAGAACGCTCTTTTTCAGGAGCGGCAGGTCAACGCCCATTCTGGTGGCTATGTCGGTCCAGACGGAACCGATGTCATCCACCTCCTCCATATTGAGGAGTCCGGAATACGGCAGGAACGCGGCCATCATATCCTTCTCCTCACCGTTGGCCTGGATGCCCGCTATGTTGAACAATCTCTTCATGACCGTGGGGAAGTTCGGCTCATAGGATGTGGGTGTACCGTGCGAGAACCACGCTGGCCTCTCCTGGCCCATGCCCATGTCCAGCACCCTTATGTCGAGCCCTTTCAGCTCATCGGCCTCCCTCTCGTACATGGTGTAGACCTGATTTCCGATCTCCAGGCCTTTGGAGAAGAACTCAAGGGAACAGCCGAAATTGCCCCCGCCAGCCCAGGCATCTTCGTGGTAGACGATATCCTCCAGGGGGAGGCCCATTCCCTCGATCATCCACGCGTGGATGTCGTCGAAATACCGTGCCTGATCGAACTCCTCCTCGGGGACGAAAGCGTGCTGTCCTATCATGATGAAACCGGTGTTGTGCCTGCCGGTGATGCCCACGTTATCCACGTCGTTGAACCGCATGCAGGTCTGTGGCACCACAAGGGGGTTCGCCGGAGGTTTTACTGCCCCCCTGACCACGTATGGTTGAAAATCGGTAATGGAGGCAAGTGTGAAATCGGATGTTGGGTTCCACCTGCTTATGGAGGGATATCTCTTGATGGGAGTGTAACCCCTCTTCTCGAAAAGATCCGAGAACCTCTTCCAGACACCGATGAAATCCATAACGTGGGTGCAGTTCTTTTCACCGATGAACTGGTAACCTCCAATGCATGCAGGTTCGCCGCAGACGGACCTGTCGGGGTCCACCGACCAGAAGGATGTGCCGCATTTGACGCATTTGGACCTGAGAAGCCCGATCTCTCTCATCTTCTCCGTTGGATAGAACCTGTCGGGGTCGGCCGAGGCCTGATCCTTCACCCTCTTTTTCATCTCCTTCTCGGACAGCACCGTTGATTCCCTCCAACTGTATTGTTAATTGATCTTAGGCAATGGGAGTATATACCTGCATCAGCTCCTCCCAGTTGTAGCCTTCCCACAGGCCGGACCTGGCCACGTCCTCGTGATACTGGCTCTTGTAACCGTAAAGGCCCCTAACGCCCCACGCGGTTCTTTTTGCGATGGTGAAGAACCAGCTCCTGTAGACGAAATTTGCCAGTTTCGGATGTTTTCTCACCGCTCTTTCA
>JAGLEG010000386.1 GCA_023145185.1 Thermoplasmata archaeon | reverse complement strand
TCCCCCTTACCATCGTCCTTGAGAACTTCCTTTTGAACGATGTGGCCCTCTCGAGCTTCTCATCACTCTTTTCTACCAATTCCTCCTCCTCTTCATCCTCTTCGTCGGCCGAATAGTGACGGGGATATAGTATGACCATCAGGCAGTAACCCGGAAAGAACAGAAGAAATGGTATGCCGAGTATCAATTTCAGGTAGAATAATTTTGGAAGTAGGGCGAACACCAGAAGGAACATGGTGGAGAGGATGAAGATTCCTATCAGATCGAACGGTTTATCTCTCGTAGAGATCTTCATCGCTTCAATGAAATTGATATTATGATATAATGGTTTCTAACCAATATGTCAAATAATGTAAGAGTGGTCCAACCTTTACAATCTGGATATGACCTTGAGAAGTTTATTCTCGATGGAATCTTTGTCCATTTTCTTTTGGATCAGGAATATCTCATCCCTGTCGCACCAGATACCCTTACACCCGCGGCAGATATCGATCTCGATCTCGTTTATGATCTTGACCTTTAGCTTTTCATTGCATCTGGGGCAGGGGAAGCGTGAGTCCCTGTCGAGGTCCTTGCTCTGGGAGAGACATTTCTTGAGCTCTCGATCCTTTATGATCTTGGTCAATTCACCCTTATCGAACCAGTAGCTCTTGCACATCGAACAGTAATCTATCAGAATGCTCACTTTGTTCAGTTCCATATTGGCCTGAACCATGTTCACTTCGCATTTTGGGCATTTGATAGTTTTTTGTCTATTAAGGAACAGTTTTGATATTGGCCCCATCAGCTCACCGATACTGTATGGGCCAATGTCGATTAAAGCATTTTCCATCACAAGGAGATGTATGGCATCAACAATTCCCATAATCTATCCAGGAACAAGTGCTGATCATGGTCGGGAAAGACAGGATCAATCTATTTTTCGTTGACCTGTGGAAGGATCATCTCATTGTCCGGGGGTGTTTCTGCCTCCCAATCCATCGCCTTTCTCTGCTTGATAAATTCTCTCACGGTCTTGCTGATCAATTTCCTGTTCACTATGATGAGCGAGGAGAGGAGCGCAATTATTACCAGCATGATGATCAGGAACATTGCCTGGAATGAGGATCCCTCCTCGTCGGTATCATCCACCAGTGGATCTGTTCCCGAGAGGTACTCCTCATAGTTATCCCTGCCATCCCCATCGGGGTCTTCATTCCTTGAGAAACGATTCGGATCGAAACCATACTGAACCTCCCACAGGTCATCCAGACCATCATAATCGGAGTCGTCGCTGTACAGGTCCGTACCATTTTCGTATTCCTGGTAATTGGTGAGGCCATCGAGGTCAGGGTCATATTCGGAGTCTGTAGCGTCGTAAGGATCGAGACCGAGCGTCTCCTCCTTCTTATCAGGTATACCGTCACCATCAGAATCATGATCGGTTTCCAGGACCCTCAGAAGGAACCAAGTGGAATTGCTGTTTCCCTCCTGATCGAAAGCGGTAATGGTGATATTGAACTCACCCGTTTGGGCCACCGTGATATTATATGACATTCCGGAAATGGGGTCATTGTAGCCACTCAATATCACCTTGGTGACCTTGATATTGTCCGTAACGTTCAATTCCAGGATCAGATAATC
>JAGLEG010000385.1 GCA_023145185.1 Thermoplasmata archaeon | reverse complement strand
TCGGCCCCATCAAGGATCTGATCGGCTCCTTCAAGGGCACCATTATCTTCACCAGACACGTTCACGATGAGGGCCAAGGCAACCTCATGAACGTCTGGTGGAAGGATCCCATTAACGATGAGGATGCACAGATCGTGGACACTTTTAAGCCCGGCGCCAATGATATCCTCGAGAAGACCATGTATTCGGCGTTCATGGGGACCGACCTGGACCAGAGGCTGAGGGGCCAGGGGGTAGATTCCATACTGATCGCAGGGGTGATGACGGACCTCTGCTGCGAGACCACCGCGCGGGATGCTTTCATGAGAGGCTTTCGCGTGTATTTTCTGGCAGACTGCACTGCATCTGCCACGGAAGCGAGGCATATCGCGTCTCTAAGTGTTATTTCCGAGGGCTTCGGGGAGGTGATGACCTGGAGAAAGGCCATGTCGCTGTTGTAGGGGCAGGCCCTGCAGGGATCGCAGCCGCCGTGCAGTTGAAGAAGGAGTCGATCGGGTGTACCCTATTCGAGGGGGGTCAGGTGGGAGGGCTGCTTCGATACGCCAACCGTGTGGAGAATTACCTGGGGCATCACGGCCTGGATGGACATTCCATCTGCCTGAAGTTCAGGCAGCACCTTCTGGATATGGGCGTAGACCTCAGGCATGAGCGGGTGGGATCGGTCCGGAGGGCCGAGGCGGGATTTATGCTGAACACACCTTCCGGTGACGAGAGATATTCACGCCTGATCGTCGCGACCGGTACGACGCCCAGAAAGGTCCCCCTGGAGGGTGCGTTCTATTTTATCGAGGAGGCTTCCCGACACAGTGGGTCCAGAGTTCTCGTGGTAGGTGGGGGTGATATCGCCCTCGACAACTGCATTCGGCTCCGCAGGGCGGGGGCCCATCCGACCTTGCTCTACCGGGAGGGGATCAGGGCGAACGCCATGCTAAGGGAGGAGATGGAGAATGAGGGGATACCCATGGAAAAAGGAGATATACATGGGATCCAGAAGGTAGGGAGTGGCTATTCCCACAAAAGATCGGAGTATGACCATGTGGCCGTTTTCATTGGGAGGGAACCGGATCTGGAGCTCGTCCGCCATCTGGATATCGGCGAGGTTCGGCTCCCCTGCGGGGAGGCCGACATCGAGGGGTTATATATAATAGGGGATGCAGTATTGGGTCGTTTTGGACAGGCGACGCTTGCGGCGGGGATGGGCCTCGCAGCTGCGATGCACATAGGCTTGAGGTGAGTGACCATTGAACGTAGTCCTTGAGAGGGGAATTAGCGATCTGGCAACCGTTTTCGCGGCAACCTACCGCGGCGGGGATCACATTCTGGAATTCGTGGATTCGCTCTCGGACAGCCCGGGCATAAACGAGAAATGGGTCATCGTTGTCTCCTCCCAGTTCGGGTGTCCCGTCAGGTGTCTCATGTGCGATACGGCAGGATATTACCTGGGCGATCCCACCGCAGAGGAGCTGATATCCCAGGTGGACCACATCATCAGAAGGAGGTTTCCCGATGGTGTTGTTCCGACGAGAAAGTTCAAGGTCCAGTTCGCCAGGATGGGCGAGCCCGCCCTCAATATCGAGGTGATAAGGGCCATTGAGATGATGATCGAGAATTACGATGCTCCCGGCCTCATGCCCTGCATCTCCACCGTGGCCCCGCGTGGGACAGATAGGTTCTTCGATGAGATCGCCCGGTTGAACAGAGACCATTTCAGGGGAAATTTCCAGCTCCAGTTCTCCCTCCATTCCACGGATGAACGGCAGAGGGACAGGATCATGCCCATCCAGAGGTGGTCTCTCGGTGAGATAGCCGATTACGGTAAACGGTTCTACG
>JAGLEG010000384.1 GCA_023145185.1 Thermoplasmata archaeon | reverse complement strand
ATGATCACGCCGATGTAATCAAATTCAAGACCCTGGGATGTATGAATGCATCCGATCTCATTAACAGAACGAGGATCTATTGCCCATGTACTCGAATTATTAAGGTTCCAGCTCATAGAAAAATCATATTTTGAAAACCGTATGTCATGATAATTTGTGTCCGCTCTGCCGTCAGATTTCCAGTTCCAACAGTATCCTGCGGTCAATCGTGACTTGTTGTTGATCATGTTCTTTTCAAAGATGAGGTCCCTGAGCCGGGAAGGATCATCGAAAACCCTGAAATCATAATCACCATCGAATCCCTCCTTGTTTGCAGTCTCCTTTATCTCAAGGACATCATCGAGCCATGCAAGATACCCATCAGACCCGTTGCACCTGAACTGGGATGATAGCTTCATCACCTGGGCCTTGGCTCCGAGATCGCTCGCAAATTTTTCTATTAAACTCCTTTCACCAATGTCATCCATGTGGATCCTCTGCCCCTCATCGATGAAGAATGCACTGAATTTGGAGGACCTTATTATCTCCATGATCTGGTTCTCGCCATAATTCTTGAAGATCCCTGACCTGGCATTAAGCCTGTGAGCTTCATCGACGATCAGAGCATCGAACAGGTTCTTCTCGCAGTTGCAGTAGGTTCCAGATCCCTTGAACAGATTATCAATATGTGACTTCGTAAATGAGCTCTTCAACCTCGTCGAATATACGTGCCTCGGAGCTGAATTCTTTGAAACGTAGTTGGTTACACACTCGTTATCTGTCAGGTCGACCAGGAGGTTGATAGCAACAACCGATTTTCCTGTCCCAGGTCCTCCCTCAACAATTAGAACCCTTTTCTTCTGGTCATTCTTTGAATTCCTCGCCATCTCCATGGCAACTTCATACACGAGCTTCTGATCGTCTATCATCGTGAACTCCTTGTTCCCGTTCAGAAGGCTCACCAGATGGTCCTGAAGCGATTTCGATGGCCTCAATCTCCCATTATCTATTCTGAAAAGTGTTCTTCTCGAATCCCCGAACTTTATGTATTTTCTGATGAAATCCCTGAGTTTGAGGGCATCTCCTTTGGTGTATATGGGAGCTTTCTCGATATAGAATTTGTAAACTGGATCTGCTATCTGTGGATATTTGGTTCTATCGAGGTTATGAAGGTAGGCGCAGGGCATAATGCCAATGTTATCCTGCTGGACCGTCTCG
>JAGLEG010000383.1 GCA_023145185.1 Thermoplasmata archaeon | reverse complement strand
CTGTGATCGTAGCCAAAACCGCGTATCCCATCACCATGTGAATCGACATAGAGGCAATAATTATCCGAAGGGAAGGTATCAATTCCCCAGGAGATGAACTCGTGGAGGGTATGTGGGTCCGCCATATTCGCCTCCCAGTCAAGGGAAATATGTGCTTTTCCCGTGTTGCGGGGGTCCCAATCCGTAACATCGTAGAGGTCGATGAGGGTATTGTTCGTACAATCTTCCAAAAGGTTGATCGATGGGTCCCACCCCTTTGAATCACGCCCCACCAGAAACCTTCTCGTGCTTGTGCCGGCGATCGGGGACCTGCCCTGATTGTTTGGGATATCATTCCAGAACATATCCTGGTGATTTCCGTTGAGTTGATCGGTCCCATCGAATTGAACCACGATGGTGATGTCATCCGTACATCCAACCCAGGTCAATTTTTCTATGAACTCCCACATCTCGGGAAGGAGCGTCCCGGTCTTGTTCCCCTCCGGAACGTCATCACCGCAACAGTAGACGAGAAAGGTCCATTCAACGTCATTTTCAGCCTCATCAAGGCCCTGGGCGATCTCGAACTCATCCGGTCTGCCATCTCCATCGATCTCCGCCCTTGTACCTTCCGAGGATACTAATGACGATCGGTCCGATGAGGCTGAATAATAGATGGTTCCGAGCATGATCAGCGAGATAAATATACAGGATAGCTTCCTCCCATTTCTCAAAATATCATCCCAGTTAATGTAATCATTCCAATAGACAGGTATATTAAAACTCCTGTACACTATTGAAATCGAATTTGATCTGGCCTTATGGCACCCCATACAATGCAACGTGGAGTGATCGTGGGATCGACAGCAGGCATATGGCGGCTCTTCTTTTCCATCAATGAACCCATATTCTCCCCCTTATCATGCCAACGTGAAGATGATAATGCCGGCGGTGATCAGGCCCTGGAATCCGGCCCATAACAGTGCGATGACATTCCCCACGTTCTTCGTGGCCGATCCGGGGTCATTCCTGTGGCTGAAGTATACGCTGCCAAACTCCATCGCCAACGAGATCATCAGTATCCCATATCCGAGGAAATTGTTCAGAAAGAGCGATCCGACCCCGATAAAAAAGGTGAATACTCCCAACAGGAAGATCACGTCCTTTCCGTTGGGCATCAAGCCTCCAAATGCGTCACCTTTCTCACGGTCCAGCCGGGAGAAGTACTCCTTTATCGGGATCCACTCCCCATCAACGTCATTCTGAAGGTGCCCCTTGTTCGAGATCTCTCCGCTCCTTACCCCTACTTCCAGGTCCCACCAATCCATGGGGCCAACCGTTTCCGACCCGTCCCTGACGTACCAATCCATCCGCTCTCTCTGATAATCCACGATCTCTCCCCTTTTATATCTTCCTTCTCCCGCTCGAGCCTGAAGCATTCACAGCGCAGTTCACGTTCCCCGGGAAAATGATCTCTCTTCCATCCGATCATGCAGAATGGTTCCCATTCAGAGGACCGCACCGCAGTGTGGGCAGGTGCTTGCATCGGCGGGAACGTACTGATAGCATGCGGAACAGAGTTTCTGGTTTCCAGCGGTCCGTATCCCGTCCCCCGAATAGGAGGAGCCTCCTCCTGCACCACCTCCGCAGTGTGGGCAGACCGGCAACGTGCTCAACTTCTTTTCAGTACAGGACCTACAGGGCACCAGATCCCCTTTCGGCCTGAGGAGCATATAGACGATCAACCCGATCCAGGAACCCAGCAGGATCAGGATAGGTGCAAGCGCAGGGTTCTCCCAATTCCTGGATTTGGCATCCTTGTAGGACCACACGGCCAGATATATCAACACCCCCAATATCGCCAGGGGGATCAGTAGCTGAAGGATCATACATAACAGAAAAACACCCATATCACCACCACCGCTGGTCGGCTCCGTCTGGGTCTGAGCCGACACGGTGGTCACGATCACGGTAAGGAAATATATCAACAACAAATAGGCTGGAACGTATCTAACAAATGCACCTCTATCCCTCATATCTCTTCCACCTGGGTCAAATACTTGATCCCAGGCGTAGAACAAGAGTTGGATATAAATAATTAACCAGATATCGAACTGTTTCCCGGAAAGATCTCGATATTAGCCTTGTTTCCGCCAAGATCCCCCGA
>JAGLEG010000382.1 GCA_023145185.1 Thermoplasmata archaeon | reverse complement strand
CGTTATCGAGAATGAAGAGGTCGTCCCTGATAATCTGGACTCATACAATCGGATCGTTCAGTTCATCCTCGGGAAGAGGATCTGATGGGGGATCATTATGGGATACTCAAAGAACCAACTTGTAATAGATGCGGAAAATGAGATAAAAAGGATCTCATCTTTCATCGAAAGGACCGTGAGGGATCAGAAGAAGGACGGGGTAGTGGTTGGTCTCAGCGGGGGGATAGATTCAGCGGTGACCTCCGCATTGTCCGTTGTGTCATTGGGGTCGGATAGGGTTTTTGGCGTGATCATCCCAGAGAAGGAATCAAACCCGATCAGCAGGAGATATGCGATCGAACACGCCGAGAAGATGGGTATCGAATATGAGGAGGTCGATATCACACCGGTTCTCGAGACCTTCGGAACGTATGATATGAGGGATCGGATAATATCAGGTATCTTCGCGGACTATGATCCCTCAATCCACATGATCAAGATAGTTCTGCCGGAAGGTCTTCTTGACCGAGATTCGTTCAATTTCTTTACTTTGATCGTGGATGACGGAGAAAAGGAGATCCACAGATCGAGGTTAAGAAAGAGGGAATTGAACGGGATAATCGCCGCTACAGACAGTAAACAGAGGACGAGGATGATGACCCTCTATCACCGTGCAGAGAGCAAGAACAGGCTGGTGTGTGGAACAACAAATCGTCCTGAGATGATGCAGGGATTCTTTGTGAAATATGGCGATGGAGGTGTGGATCTGGAACCCCTGGCCCATCTGTATAAAGCGCAGGTCTATCAGATCGGCAGAGCTCTTGGGGTGCCGGATAGCATTCTGGATAGGATGCCCTCTCCGGATACTTTCACCTCCAAGGTTGGGGATGAGGAGTTCTTCTTTAAAATTCCATATCACATAGTGGATATGCTTCTATATTCATGGGAGAATGAGGTTCCGCTCGATCAGGTCAGTGAGGTCATGAACCTTGATAGGGAACAGATAGAGCGAGTGTATCGGGATTTCACGTCCAAATATAACACAACCAAGCCCCTGAGGTCCATGCCTCCTGATCTACTGGACTGAACGGAGATGTGAATATGACCACCAATCAGCTATCATCAAATTCACTGGATGTAGATCCGG
>JAGLEG010000381.1 GCA_023145185.1 Thermoplasmata archaeon | reverse complement strand
AAGGTTTTTTCAACCGTAAAATTACCATATATTCCACCTAGGTGGCCGTCAAGCTCTGAATAGTCCATCTTACCATCCTCCAAGGTGTAATTACCCCATGGTGGATCATTAAGAGATGTTATTATGGAATGATCATTTATGTAGATCAACACCCGTTCCCCTCCCACCACATGTTTAAGATCCTCCAATTTATTCCTGACCTCATCTAATGTGGCTTGTGCACCACCAAGATATACTACATTCCAACCATTAGCTATCAGTTCATCTCGTAGAAGCTCTGAGTTCTGAACTTCTTCATCATGGCTGCCATGTGAAATCACAAGCGCATAATTGTTTCCTCCAATGAGAGGAGCCGACATCATATAGAGTGCCCTGGGCATTACATAATTTTCATCCATATTCATCACCACAATTCCAATAAGTGCATGGAATTCATAATATATATAATTATTCGGGCTCAAAACCGTATATTTGATATATTGTATTTAAGCAATGCCATGTGGCTGGACAAACACCTATAATGCTCATTCAATTTCAACCAATATGGTGTTAATTGAAACGAAAGGGTCAAACTCTGGATTCGATATCCTCATATCCCTTTTCCAGAGCACATTTGATGAGATATCCCCTAAGCTCTTTCTTCTGCTGGGGGGACGGCAATGGGTAGGCGATCTCATTGGACCTGTCGAAGCACTCTATCGCCCTGTCGATCTCCTTTTTGAAGATATAAAAGATGGCGTAGTTGTATTCCACAATGGAGAACCCCTCATGGTCCCCGGTCTCTTCAAATATCGTATTTGCCCTCTTGAGGTATTTTTCGGCAAGGTCGAACTTCCCCGCCCTCACTGCGATATCCGCAAGATTGGGGAGTATCATGGCCTCACCATATCTGCTTCCGGCATCTTTTGCATATCTTCTCGCCTTGATCCAATCCTTCTCGGCATCTTCATGATAGCCATTGATGAAATGGGTGTATCCTCGGCAATTATGCACTATGGAAAGAAGGATGGGCAGTCCAAACGTGTTGAAGGATGCTATGGCCGATCGATATAGCTCCAATGCCTTTTCCCGGTCTCCCTTGTGGGTGAATATCAACCCCTTGACCGACTTGATGAGCGCTTTGTGTTTCTTGTTATCCGTCTCCTCACTGACCTTGTCGAGGAACTCCATCGCCTCCTCCATCTTCCCCTCCTTTCTCAGCGCATTGGCCTCATCGATCTGTATCTTGAACCACTGGTTCTGGGTAATGTCCCCCCTCATGTCCATGATGTATCTGTGGATGACCCTGGCCTCATCGATCTTGGCCTGCCTGAGATAGGCTTCTGCCAGGACCAGAAGCGTGTTGGTATCATTCTCCTTCCACACGTTCTCCATGGGCAGTTCCTTGTCTATCTTCCCCCACAGGCCCGTGTTGTAGAAGGATTCCACGAACGATAGCCTGGTGGTATCTTTCTTGTCGATCTCCAGGTCCGAGAAGATATCGATCATGTTCACATCCATCTTGGCCATCCTCAGCGTGTTGAGATACATGGGAAGGTCAAAATATTTCACCTTGTGATACAGCGATAGAAAGAACACCTTTTCAAGCGGGTCCTTGATCCGGCCCAGGATAGAGCTCACCTTGATCATCGTCGGGACGTTGTGCCGCTCTGTCGTAAGGAGAAGTTGGTCAACCTGTGTCTCGATGCTCTGGACCTTATCCGATCCTTTTTGCGAGAAGGTAACGGTCTGGTTGAGGTCTTTGAGGTACCGTTTCTTCTGCTTGGTGATCAATTCTTCTTTCACGAGACGGGACACATATAGATTGAAGGTATTGGGCGATATCCCCATGGCGTTGGCAACCTGCTCTACCCTGTATTCCCTTTCCCCATATCCCCCTTTAATCAGATCAAGGGAATATAGGGCGAGAGATTCTTTGTCAATCTTCATTTATCCCCATTTCATTAGAGTAAATATAATATTTAAATTATCTAATTGGAACCCCAATATGATCCGGAAATATTTGTTAATAGGTGTAAAATGGGCGCCTTTTCATATGAAGTTGATATTATGGCCGAGTAGAAATGGTGAGAAATGAGCCGATTCGGGTGCACAAATATTATATACTCCATTTTAAAAAATTAGTGTTAAAAGATAACCGCTTTATATACACCCCGGGGATGTGTATATAGGCGGGGTTGAGGAGGTGGGGTTAAATGTGTGATGAAAGGGGGCCGGCAGAAATGCCGGTTCCCCCAACCGGGTCCCGGGCCGATCAGCCCAATAAGGGCCAATTTGCCCGGTTTGGTCAGTTACACAAAGTATAAGTAGACCATTGGGAAAAATATGCGTTAAAAGATAAGCGCTTTATATGCAACAAGGGGATGATTATCTGTGCGGGGTCAAGGAGGCGGGGTTGAATGCGTGATGAAAGGGAGCCGGCGGAGAGGCCGGCTCCCCCCTAAGGGGCCGCATTAATCATGAGAGGAGATCAATGCGGGAAGGGAGCACAAATATAACCAAAATAAAAGAAAAGTGCTCCTGACGGAAGGAGGATGTCGGAGATTGAAATCATTTAATAGCGTCGACATCCGACTGTGACCAAAGGAGTATGCAA
>JAGLEG010000380.1 GCA_023145185.1 Thermoplasmata archaeon | reverse complement strand
CCTCACTCAGGGCCATGGAGGATACGTTGTTGAATACTGTTTCCACAACAGTACAATCCGACCAGGATACCGCTATGCCGACATATAAGTCGTTGAATGTGCACCCATGTACAGTTACGCTGGACCCGTCGAATGCCATTATCCCCCACTCGACATCTTCGATGGTTGAGCCGGTGATCTCCATCTCACTGTTCTGGAGCTCGATGGCATCATCCTCCGTATTCGAGAAATGGCAATCCTCAATAACAACCATGGTGTCAACCACCATCATCAGGTTGCTGATCCCGTTTTTAAAGATACAACTACTGAAGGTGACGTCCTTGCCGTATACCTCTATGCCCCCTTCTCCATTCCTATCGTCCATGTCCCCCCATATTCCATCAAAGGTACAGTTGGTGAAGGTTCCTTTTCCATGGATCTCCCAGGATATCGCGCCCTCACCGCTTAAGGAAGAAAAGGTAACATTATCTGCAGTCACGGTTCCACCATCATCGATATGCACCACGTTCGGATCGACCGATGTCCCATTGAAATATAGAACTGAATCGGTGAGGATCAGTTCTTCACCATTTTTCACCCTGATATCATCGGATATATTGTGCTGACCGCTGACGTTGAACAGGGTTAACGGAAGGTGGTCATCGGGGGCGATCTGATCGTGGATAGTATCCGGCATTAGACCTCCCGGAGCGGATATTGCGATCACCGAGAATATCACTCCCAGGATGATCCCAAGCGAGATGGTGAACATATCGAGTTTGAAGGAGAGGCCGCTCTCCTTCACAAGCGGTCTCACCTTAACCTTGGGTGATCCAGGGGCAATATTCTTTCTACTTCTGTTCCTGAAGTGAAATATGAACGTCATCAGGATCAGCACCGAGGGTACGGACAGGAGTCCGATCTTCCAGGAGTAATCGCCCATGAACATCATGATCAGGCCGCAGGCAACGGACCCGATGATGGTCAGAACGGTCGTGATGATGGGCATTCCGTTCATCATCATCCTCTCCCTGGTCTCATTCTCGATGACCCCGGCCCAATCCGAACTTGCCACCCTCTTTAGTATCCTGTCCAGATGCTCCTTGGCATTGGGTTGATCCGTCCATATCCACACCTTCTCCTTCGAGAGGGAGTTGAGCACGTAGATCTTCCCCAATCCCTTCTCATTGATCTTTTGAAAGCTGGTGAAGTTCCCATAAGGGATGAATATCTCCCCGCCTCCGACCATGGAGTGGTCCACGGCGCCTCCCTCGAAGAACTCGAGGGGTATCTTGACACCTTTGCCCAGCATGATCAAAAAACCGAGCATGATCAATATGATCGAGAGGACGACCAGTATTATGGATGCCGAGATGCCGCAGATGGAGGGAGAGATGATGTTGAAGATGGCAAATATGATGCCCATGGCGCCCACAATAGCAGCGATGGGAACCATTCTCCTGGCCTTGCCTGTTCTCCGCTTGTGGACCTTTGGGTCTTCGATGAATAGCAGAGGTCCTCTCACGACTTGACCGTTCTCATCCCTCTCTGCTTTGTTCTTCATTTTCTCACCTTTAATTGACCATGTATCAGAGCTCGATCTATTCCTCCCTGCTTGTCTGAATATATATCAGGTCATCTTCGCTCCTCTCCACGAGGTCGAGCTTGACCTCCTCCTGGGCCTTCATCCCGTACTGCTTCACCAGCACGATAAGGGCCAGGAGCATTAAAAGGAGGATCGCGGAGATGATGATCATCGTTACAAGGAGGTCTCTTCTGTCCTCGTCATCGTCCTCATCCGGCGTATCGTTACCCCCATCTCCGGACGACACCGCAAAGACCGTGACGGTGATGGAACCGCTCATGTTGTACTGCCCGTCATCCACAAAGAGGGTGATCCTCTGGTCGCCCAACTCCTGCAGATACACCTTCAGGACCGGGCCGCTTCCTAGATATCCATATACGGAGGAGAACCAGGAGTACCTGATTTTTTCGTAAGGGCCCAGGCCGTCATCCTCGGTCCCCGACCCGTCCAGTG
Organism: Thermoplasmata archaeon; assembly: GCA_023145185.1. Classification (GTDB taxonomy): domain Archaea; phylum Thermoplasmatota; class Penumbrarchaeia; order Penumbrarchaeales; family Penumbrarchaeaceae; genus JAGLEG01. The sequence continues at coordinate 716 of JAGLEG010000380.1, read as the reverse complement.
TGACGGGATTCCCCATGAAGATGAATGCCCCGTCGATGGGCGCATCAATGGATATCACAGGGGGCATGTTCTGCATCCTCTGTTCCATTGTGATCCCAAACACACCGGAGGTCCCGTTATTACCCACGATATCACTGCACCTGAACTGCACCCCTGCCTTACCTGAAGGAAGGTCCAGGACCAGCAGGAAGAGGACCTCCTCTCCCCCCTCCTGGAGGTCGAGCCCTGACCAGTTGGCCCAGCCGGCCCCCCTATCCAACCTGTATTTGACCGTGTCGGGGTCCACGCCAGATCCCAACATGTCCATGGCCTTGACCGTCAGCCTGATCTCCCCTTCAGGATGCATCTGTCCAAGGTCAGGGGAGAGAACCTTGAACGTGGGGCCGATATGATCCAACCTGATCTCAATGGGAGGTGATATCACCTCATTGCCCACGATATCCGATGCGGTCAGCTGGATGTATCCTTCCCACCCTGGAGTGAGATCGAGCAGCATGGAGACGGTCATTTCCACGGGGGCCTCAAGTCCATAATTAGTGACATTGACGAAAACTTCAGGTTCTTTCCAGGAGGTGAACAATGCCTCCCCCTCCTCCCTGATCCTGTAGTCAAGGGAGCCCATGTCGATCCCGGAGGGAAGTGAGTCATCCCCTGCGATATCGCGGAGCCCAAAGGTGATGTTGGGGTCCTCCAGGTTGTACCACGTATCCATTTCG
>JAGLEG010000038.1 GCA_023145185.1 Thermoplasmata archaeon | reverse complement strand
GTGATCTGGGACCAGGATTACATCGCAAAGGACCTCTGATAACTTTCCATCAATATTGTGAAGTTATATCTTTCTCCCAGACCACCATATTCTTCTCTATTTCAATGATCTTCACATTGTAGGTGACCTGAATGATAATATGCTCACTTGAGTGGAAGACCACGATATCCCCTGCAGACCCAAAGCGTTCAGGATCCAGGGTCGCCTCGTCCCCATCTATCGTAACCCTGTAATAATTCCAATGCAGCTCTTCCGGTCCCATATTGATCCATAAGGTATCATCATTTGAATGAAGGATTACCTGAAGGAAAGATGTTGGAATATAATCATCTTCCTCTTCATCGTTAAATGGTATGACTCCCATGAAATAGAGGGAAATACCTGCCACACAGAGGATCATAACAATAAAAAGAGAGATGATAAATATCGACCTCCTCGGGTCTCTTCTCCCATTTTCGGATGTATCCTGATCATCCTCGATCAATTATCTCACCCATACAAACAATCATACTTGTGAGATTATTAAGTTTTATCGCCAAGAGCTCTCCTTACCTTTCATCCTACCAGATATCATGCTTTTAATGAAACCAACATCCCGATAGCGATTTATTACGTTCTTTTAAATAGGCGGATACCTACAGTAGCCACTTTCTGCCAATAGTGGATACTACCTGTAGCCACCTATTTAAGCAAGGAGGACAATACATCACCATGGAAGATATCCTCAGAATGTTCAATCCCTGGTGGATGGGGGACTTCAACCCCCCTGGAATCATAAGAACCAGGTACCACGACATAATGAGATCTTACCTGGATAGAAAACAGGTGATATTCCTTGTGGGAATGAGAAGGGTTGGTAAGACCACACTCATGAAACATTTCATTTTCGAACTTCTGAACGATGTCCCCCCAGAAAGGATATTATACGTCTCAATGGACCATCCTACCCTCCAAAAGGCCTCGATCCTGGACATAGAAAAAGAGTTCCGGAACATCCAGGGCCTATCCATGATGGACAAGGTATACATCTTTCTGGATGAGGTCCACCTCCATCCCGATTTCGAGATCGAGCTGAAGGTACTTCATGACCTGGAAAGAACAAAGATATTCGCCTCGGGGTCCGCCTCCATCTTCCTTCTGGAAAAGGGAGCATATCTGACAGGAAGACAGCATTTCATAGAGGTATGCCCATTTGACCTGAAGGAGTATCTGGAATTGGCCGGGATCACATACGATATCCACGACACCTCACCAATGATCAAGAATGCAGAGGACCACGTAAGATATGGAGGTCTGCCCGAATACCTTCAGAGCAAGGATGCGGGTTATCTGACCGATCTGCTGGAATCGATACTTTACAAGGACATCCTGTCAAGGCACTCCCTGAAGAACATCGGGAGCATCAAGGACCTCTCCCAACTTCTCTCGCAATCGGTGGGAAATGCCCTATCCAACAGGAAGATCGCAAGGATCCTCAACCTGTCACACAGATCCGTTTCCGATTACATCTCCTTCTTCCAGGAGATCAAATTGATAGACCTTGTGGAAAGGGAAGGGAAGATCAGCGTAAGAAAGATATCCCCAAAAAAAGTCTATTTCACGGATAATGGAATGGCCAGGACAATTGCTCCAACGTTGAACCTGGGATCACTGGCGGAGAACCTGGTGTTCAACGAATTGAGAAAGAGCTCCCAGCCCAGATACCTTCTCTCGAACGGAAGGGAGATCGATTTCGTATTCGATGACACCGCCGTGGAGGTGAAGTACAAGGACGATCTACTGAAGAGAGACCTTGAGCCATTGCTGGGATCGAAGGGATATAAAAATAAGGTGATGATAACAAGGAGCAGAGAGGAAGTGGTCAAGGGTATCAAACTGGTGCCACTGTACAAATTCCTTCTTGAGGGACTTTGAACCTAAAGCACACCGGTCGATAAGCATGACCAATATGTAAACTCTCCATAGGCCAAAACCATAGTAAAATATGTTCAGTAGATCATCAAATTCGTTATTTATTGAGTTTATTTCACTACGTCTCACGACCGGAGAAGATCAACCGAGGCTCTCCTTTCCCTTCATCGTCCCGATCTCCAACTTCAGCACGTTTATCCTGTCGTAGCTTCCCTTGCTCCCCAGAAACCGGTTCCTTATCGCTGCGGGGTCCTGCTCCAGATGCTCCAGTAACACCTCCAGGCCGTGCACCTTCTCCTTGATATCCTCAATGACCTCCATCGACCCCCAGAACACCACGCTCCTGTACCTGTGGCTGCAGTCACCATGAACATACCCCATATCCTCGACGACGGTCCCACACACCCTTGGATTCCCCTTGATGATATCCAGCTTCAACCCCTCCTTGGCGGAATGGATGTACATCCTCCCAGCCTCGTACCCGTAGCTCAGGGTCACGATATAGGGCTCGTTATCGAGGCACATGGAAAGCGTAACGAACTTCCCATTTTTCAGAAGGTCTGCCATCCATTCAGTATCGGTGACCTCTCTGTCAGACTTCTGCATGTGGTATCGTTCCATGGAGAGTAATACACATCATATGACAAGATACCATCGTAAGCAATCTATTTCTACAACATGGCTCATGGGAGGGAATCATGAGCGCCGAACACGTTCCCTCAAGGTACAGGGCTTTTTCAAAAAAGGTCAAATTCTACAAGGGGAAGGACCTTAACGAACTCACGTTCGAGGCGAGGTCCCTCAAGGACCCCCACTACATCTCACAGGCGCTGATGGATATCGCCG
>JAGLEG010000379.1 GCA_023145185.1 Thermoplasmata archaeon | reverse complement strand
GGATGAAAGGCGCGGAGGAGCCATCGAAGCTGAGCGCCTCCTCCCATTTGAACGTCATCTTCTTCTCCGCCTGGACCTTGATCACGTTGAAGCGAATGGCCCCGATGCCCACGGTCCGGGATATCTCCTCCACTTCATTTTCCGAGAGGTCGCCCCGCCTCTTCAGGACCTCCGCCCTTGCGCGGTCCACCGCCTCGTCCAGCAGATCGTCGAGATATACCACCCGCCCCCTTCGGGTCGACATCTTACCCTCGGGGAGGGATACGAACGAGTAGAATACGACCTCCGGGAACCTCTTGGACCCCATCTCCTTCAGTGCAAGCTCCAGAAGTGTGGATTGGTATCTGTGGTCCTCGCCCAGGACGTTGACCGCCCGCGTGCACCTGTTGAGCTTCCAATCGTGATATGCAAGGTCGCGTGTGGTGTAAAGGGCGGACCCATCCGACCGGGTGAAGACGAACCTCTTCTTGAACCGGTCATCCTCCCCGCCCTTGATGATCCCCCTGAGGTCGAGGTATTTCGCCCCGTTCTCATCGCGGCAGAGTGGGCTCCTCGATAGTTTTCGGATGACATCCTTCAGGGACCCATCCTCGACCACCGTGGATTCGTACACGAAGCTGTCCATGAAAACGTTGAGCCTTCCCAGCGACTCCTTCATCCCCTCCAGGACGAGATCACATGCACTTCGGACCTCCCGCGCCCTGACGACGTTGGAGCCTGTATCCGATATTATCCGGTCATGATCGCCCGCCGCCACCGCCTCCTCGTACCTCTTGAGCATGGAGTTGATCTCCTGCTGGACCTTCTCCTCCGCTTCCATCCTCCCATTGGCAGCCTGATAGAACCTCACCAGTTCGTGGTCCCGTTTCTCCCTCTCCGAGGATGGCACCTCGTCCCCGGGTATGTTGGCGAGCCCCCAAACGAGTATCATCACCTGCTTGCCCATGTCGTTGATCCAGTACTGGGCCTCCACGTCGTGGCCCGCGCACCTCATCAGGCGAACAAGCGAATCCCCTATGATCGGATTTCTCGCCCTTCCCACGTGGAAGGGCCCGTTGGGATTGGCGGACGTATGCTCAACGATGAGCCTCTCGCCCTTCTTTTTCTCCCCAATGATATCCTCCCCGAGCCCCCAGAGGTGGGATGCGCAATCCCGAACGTACTGTCCATCGTCGAACATGCAGTTCAAATAGCCGCCCTGAGTGGAGAGGGACCACCTCGGGTCCACCTCGATCTCTTTTTGGATCCTCTGCGAGATCTCATCTGGCCTTCCTCCAAGCTCCCTGGCGAGAGGAAAGCATACGAGGCATCGATCGGCCTCCCCGGACCTCGGCGCCTCTATGACGGGATCGCCTGTAATGTCCAACCGGGCAAATACATCCGCAACAGCTTTTTTGAAGGAATCGGAGTATTCCTGGGACGGGTCCATGATAGGGTGTACAAAAAAGGAATGTTTAAAACTATCCCTCAAATCCCAACAAACGGGGACCTCCCTCTCCCTCCAAAGGTTTTTCTATGCCCGCAAGAATGTACGTGGCGAAGGTGAGCAAGGGACATGACCATACAGGTGGAACCGGGAAGCATCTCTCAGGAGATGATATTCCGTCTCAGGGCCAAGATGGACGATTATGCTTACAGCAGGATAGAGGAAGGAGGGACCACTGCGATAGCGTTCAGGGTGCCCGGTGAAGGGGTTGATATGTTGAACTCCCTGGAGTATCTCTCTGAATTCCTCTCATCGAAATCGCTCACGGAGGTGGACCTGATCGTGACGGTCTCCGACAGGTCATACGAGATGACGCCCACGTCGGTGATAAGCCCCAAATTGGAGCTGAAGAAGGCCGATGACCTGAAGCTGATAGGAGAGCTCAGGGCCAAGATGGAAAAAGGGGGTGACCCGATAGTGTTCACCACCGAGAACGATATCCTGGACCTCTACAGGGCAGCGATCCGGGTGGAAGGCTCAATAAACCGGTCCGATTCGGTGGTGGGGCTGGACCTTTTAAGGGTCAACCTCCCCCGGGAGGGTAAGCTCATCTATCTTATCTTCGATGATGGATACAGGAAGATGAGCAGGATGGAGTTTGAGAAGCTGGTGGATGGGGCCCTTTCAAAATTGAGAGAGGGGCCCAAACTTGCCAGGGACCAGGACGAACATCACAAGATGGATGCGTCCATAATGCCCACTAACGAGGTGCCCACCCCCAAGAGGCCGTCAATGGCCTTCCCATCCAGACGGACGGGAGACGCACCCCTGAAAGACCTGGGCCCCACAGGGGTCATGAGGGATTTCGTCAAACAGATGTCGGCCATGGGCTATCGGGAGGATGTGAAGTTCTCCAGGCATGATGCCCATCAGGTCTTCCTCATCAACCTGTCAAGGCCGGCCGTTTTCTTCAAGTACCTGGTCGAGGGGGCCGATCTGGACTCCTTCACCAGGGTGCTGAAACACAGGTCCGACGCCATCGGTGTTCTGGTCACCGACGAGTGGGACCCCGGTATCGAGGCCGCCTCGAGGATCGACGGTTTCCTATACCTGGACTCATCCAGGTCCCACAGGGCGAAAGAGGTCCTGAAGGAAGTGATCGCCGGGGGTGGATAGGCCTGTCCCGCGTTTCTATAGGGTGCTCCTCCCTGGACGACCTGATCGGCGGCGGGATCGAGAGCTCCGCGATCACCCAGCTCTTCGGGGAAGGGGGGTCGGGCAAGACCAACATCTGCCTTCAGCTGACGAGGAATGTCGTCCTCTCCGGCCACAAGGTGATCTACGTCGACACGGAGGGCGTCTCCATGGAGCGTTTCGTCCAGATATGCGGCGGGGATGAGGATCACAAGCGGATCTCCCGGGAGGTCCTGTTCTTCCAATCCATGAACAGCGATCAGCTCCAGGAGTCAATAACCAACACGGTCAAGCTGGCGTCCAAGGACCTTCATATCGGCCTGGTCGTTGTGGACAGCGCCACTGTATTCTACAGATTGAACCTGGGGACCAAGAGGTTCGAGGAGAACCGGAGGGAGATCGCCAAGGTCCTGATGGACCTGATGGGTATCGCGAGGAAGCAGGATATTCCCATCCTCATCACAACGCAGGTGTACGGGGGATCTGCAGAGGGAGAGGTAAAACCCATCGGCGGATACTCCCTTGCCCACAACTGCAAGGCGATCGTGAGGCTGGAGAAGTTGGGGGAGAGGGGGAGGAGGCGGGCGACCCTGATAAAACACAGGTCGATGCCCTCGGGAGGAACGGTCGATTTTCAATTGACCGGCGGAGGCATTGAGGACGTCATCGAAGAGGATCTCTTTTAATGGGACAGCCATGGGACATCCCCGGCTTGACTTAATAGTGAGGCGCAATTATTAGATAGGTTCAAGTCTATTTGAACGTAGTTAAACAGAGATCGCCCGAAAAATATCGGGCGTGAGAGTGAGAAGACACCTGGGGGAAAACATATGGTTAGAAGTCATTTATCTGGATCGTTATACGACAGCATGTCAAGGGGAGAGGTCCGCAGAAAGATCATTGCGGTATCGATCCTGTTCACAATGATAGCCGCGGGATTCCTTATTATGGCTACCGGCGAGGTAAAGGCCGACACACAGCCAGGAGGGACGCTCATAAACGACTTCCCGGCCCATGCGCGTTCAAACACCTGGTGGAGGTTGTCCGATCCTGAATTCCTTCAATTCAAGATACCCACGGAGGACGATGCGTACACTGCCGTCTGTATCCAGAACAGGCTTACCGGCGAGGATTACGACCTTTTCGTCTACTCCGACTACGAGATGACCCAGAAGATAGGGTCGTCCACCATGGGTAGCGATGAGTACGATATCGTTATCATCGACGGCCATACCTACGGAGGTGGGTTCAAATACGGAAAGGTGTTCCGATTTGCGGGAACCAGCTGGAACAGCGGGATCAGGATAGAATCCGACTACCACAGCGATGCCGACGACCTCCACAATGGAGGGGACCCAGACTATGACGGGCCGTTGGAGGTGGGAAGGTATCAATATTCCGAGTTCGAGTATCACTCTTCAGGATATTCAGGATCGCTTGAGGAGGAGTACCCCATGATCAACATGTATGATATTTACCTTGATGCGGGCGGCTCCTACGACTTTGACATCACATCCGTTCCGGGGAATACCATTCTCAATACATACCTGTTCAAAGGATCGGGGAACATGGACAACGTGCTCGCCCAGGATGATTCCACCGGGACCGGAGACTCCCTCTCGTTCTCATATGAGCCGGATATATCTGGATGGTACGGCCTCCTTGTTCTGGATGAGAACAGGGCCTCTAGCTCCAGTAACAATTACACGATGTTGATCTCGTCTGAGTTCGACATGAGCGCAACTCCCACATCGAAACTGATAGCCCCTGGGATGAACGTATCATATCAGGTAGATGTGGAGTCCCTTGGGATAACCAAACCCCTCAGCCTGTCCTACAGCTGGTGGGATGGATCCTCCAACATCTCGGCCCCAACAGGAGGGTCGGCAGCCCTCAGCGCGTCCTCCGTGACCATTGGAGGTGTGGGTACGGGATCAGCATATCTCAATGTCACTACAACAGCTTCGATGGCCGCGGGCACATACAAGCTCAGGGTCTGGGGAAGCGACACCGGACATGGTGCCTCCGATAACACGGATTACACCGAGGTCACACTGGTGGTATCCAACGCTCCCGACTTCTTCCTGTCGTCGACCCCGGACCTGAACCAGACCAATCCCGGAGGAAGTGCGAAGTACGTGATCTCCATGGATACCATCAACAGTTTCACCGATAACGTCACCCTGTCCGCAACCTCGACACCCGCGTCCTCGGGATTGACGTTCTCCTTCGCCCCCTCGCAGATCAGCTCAACTGTCAGCGAAACCGTTCTAACGGTCTCGGCAGCCAAGACGATCTCACCCGGGGTCTACAGCCTCTCGATAAAGGGTACCAATGGGACGATCGACAGATACGCGAACGGCTCCCAGTTGAGGATATACGATCCCATAGAGATGGAGCTGATCGGCCCCACCAAGGGGGAGGTAGTATCGGGTGTTTACACCTTCAAGGTGAAGGCGGGGACCCCAACCACCGTCAAGGACGTGGATATTGCCTTTGGAGGTACGATGGTATCTCTGGGGACCCTGAAGATGTACTACAATTCGCAGAACGGTTTCTGGGAGAGGCAGGTGAACACCTATTCCTTCAACGATGGGGCCTGCTCGATAAATATCACGGCCAAAGAACTTGGCGGAGGGGTGACATATTATCCGATATTCAATTTCACCCTTTCGAACTCGGCTCCCAACCCCGTGATCAACTATCCAATGGACATGTCGTATGTGACGGGCAATTTCATGGGGATCTCGGTGAACACCTCCTCTCACGTGATAAACGCCAGGTTCAGGATAGATAACAACGCGTGGACCAGCATGGTAAGGAGCGTGAATACGTGGACGGGCTCGTGGGACACCACGCAGATCACCGACGGCCAGCACTCGTTGACCATCGAGGCGAAGGACAGCGCAGGCCTCACCGGAGAATCATCCATAACCCTATTTGTGGACAATAATATCCCCACGTGTAATATCAACTCCCCGATCGATGGTCAATACCTCGGTGGGGATCATACGTTCCGGGTCGTGTCCACCGATACGGTGGCGGTTGACCACGTGAACGTTACGGTATTTGGAAGCACGGTAACAATTCCGTACAATCCGATAACGTCCTCTTACGAATACACGGTCTCCACAACCACCCGTGCGGATGGAACGTATTCGGTCCTTGCAACCGCATACGACAAGGTGGGCCTGACCAAGGCAAGCGTGCTCATCTCATTCAATATCGACAATAATGAACCCTCGCTGAGCATAACATTACCAATTGATGGTGAGATCATCGGCGGCACATATGCCATGGGGGCCACATCATCCGATCTGTTCCTTCACAAGATCGAGTACAGGATCGATTCGGGAGGTTGGGCGAACATGACTGGGGCAGACCCCACCTGGTCCATTCTTGTGGACACCACTCTCCTGCAGGATGGCGATCACATCCTCTATATCAGGTCAACGGATAATGCGTCTCATGTCACAGCACAATCGGTTGATTTCATCGTTGACAACACCAATCCAGTGTGCAACATTGTCTCCCCCTTCGACGGCCAGTTCATTGAGGGTGTATATAATTTCCAGATATCTGCTTCTGATTCCGTGGGTATAGATAAGGTTGTTCTGGAAGTGTTCTCCGATTCGGCCCAGACAACCCTGAACAGGCAAACTGGATATTTTCAGTACGCATTCAACACCCTCACAGTTACCGATGGCTCATACAACACCATTGCCAGCGCATATGACCTTTCGAACAAGAGGACAAACAGCACAAATGTAAGCTTCAAGGTGGACAATCTCCCTCCGGAGATGGCCCTTAACAACCTCCAGACAGGCGATTTCGTCGATGGGACAGTGACCTGGTCGATCAACGTGTCAGATGCTTTTCTGCTTGACGCCATGTATTCAGTTGATGGTGGTGGTTGGGTGAATACCACAACTGGATGGGATACAACATCGCTCCTGGATGGGACCCATACGGTTACAATAAGAGCCAGGGATCAGGCTGGCCATTCCACCTCTCAGTCTCTGGACCTCATAGTTGATAACAACGTTCCGGTCTGTGCGGTGAACAGCCCGGTGGTTGATGAGTTCATCAGCTCGACATATGTATTCCGGATGTCAGCAACGGACTCAGTTGGAATCGACAAGGTCTACCTGAATGTATTCGGTGCAAATTTCACCTCTACATTCTCCGCAGCATCCGGATACTATGAATTCACGAGCGATACCTCCGTCCGGATCGATGGAGATTATGTATGCTACGCCATCGCCTATGATCTCAGTGGAAAGATGAGCACATCCAGTCCCATCTCATTCCATATCGATAATGTCGATCCCGTGATGACGATCCATGGACTTCAGACCGGGGACTACGTTGAAGGTAGTGTGGACCTCAATGTATCCGCTCAGGATACATTCCTCCTTGATGTCAGGTATTCGGTTGATGGTGGTACCTGGATGTTGATCAATACTACCTGGGATACGGCCCTACTTCTGGACGGTCAACACGATGTTGAGATCATGGCAAGGGATCGGGCCGGCCATTTCACAACCCAAACCCTTGGCCTGGTTGTGGATAACACGGTCCCTGTATGTGCTGTGAACAGCCCCTCCCCTTCAGAGTACATAGAGTCCGCCTATACATTCAGACTATCTGCCTCGGATAGCGTCGGGATCGATAGCGTATATCTGAATGTGTTCGGAAGCAGTTTCATTGCAACGTATTCCTCATCCTCCGGTTATTTCGAGTTCACCACGGACACCTCACTTATAACGGATGGTGTACACAGCTGTAATGCGACAGTTACTGACCTAAGTGGAAAAACCCAAACATCGCCCGAGATCTTCTTTCAGGTGGATAATAATGTCCCGGTATTAAGGATCAATAACCCACTTCCCGGAGATTATATCGAGGGCCAATACGGGTTATCCGTCAATGCAACAGATACATTCTTGAACAGGATCGAGTACAATATGGATGGAACGGGATGGGTTGACATATCCATACCTCTGAACACCTCCAGCTTTGGAGATGGAGATCATTCTCTCTCGATCAGGGCTGTGGACGGAGCGGGACACATAACGACCACCAGTGTCAATGTGATAATCGATAACTACCTACCAGTCGGGTCCATCTCCTACCCTGCTATTGAAGGATATATTACTCAGAGCACACCAGTATTCCAGGTAGTCGCCTCGGACCTTGTGGGCGTGGAGAAGGTGGATGTCGACCTGACATTTGAGGGATTTGAAGGCCCATTACCGATGAGCTACAACTCGGGCACCGGTTACTGGGAGTTCAGGACCGACGTATCGCTGATACCGGATGGGAGCTATAACCTGAGCGTTGTGGTGACCGATCTCTCTGGAAAACAAATCGATCTGGGTCCCAGGACCTTCAACATCGACCTGCACAGGCCGGAGGTGGTCGTAAACAACCTGGCCAGTGGCGATATCCTCTCGGAGCTCTCCCAGCTGAACATATTCTCGAGGGATGCGTTCCTCAAGACCATCCAGTACAAGGTGGATGAGAATGAGCCACTGCTGCTGAGCTATGCCGCGGAGGGTGATTGGGCCAATGCCACATTCCTTTGGGACACAACATCCTTTTCCGATGGAGCGCACCATATCACTGTGATAGCCACCGATGAGGCGGGATGGGAGACAAAGGTACATTTCGATATATACGTAGACAACGAGGACCCCACCTGTACCATCACTTCCCCTGTGGAGGATGAGTTCGTGGAGGGGATCCTCAGTATCCGGGTTACCGCCTTCGATATCGTCGGCATAGATTACGTGATGATCAGGGTATACGATCTGGAGGCCAGGGTCCCGTATAACGCCCAGACGGGATACTACGAGTACTCCTCCAACACCATCACATGGGGGGCGGGGGAGGACGGCATCAGGAACGTCACCGCCATCGCCTATGACCTGACCGGTAAATCATACACATACGGCCCCATCGATTTCAACGTGGACAACAGGGCACCATCCATAAGCATCAACTCCCCGCTGGAGGGAGAGGTGGTGTCGGGGACCTTCATGTTCGACGTGTACAACGGCGACGTGTTCGCCAAGGCCACGGAGTACAACATAGACGGCGCCTCATGGCAGGCCGTGACGTTGGGATGGGATACGACAAGGGTGTCGGACGGCGACCACAGGATATTGATCAGGGCAACGGACCTGGCCGGCCACCTTACCATGGAGACCATCAATGTGATAGTGGACAACCACGATCCGGAGGTGGAGATCGCCTCTCCCTCGAGAGATGAGTACGTGGAGGGCGTATTTACCTTCAGGGTCATAGCTTTCGACCAGGTCGGGATCGAGCGGGCATCCATCGATGTGGCTGGAAGGTCGACGCCCATATCCTACAATATCCAGACCGGCTATTACGAGTTCGTGATGGATACGAGGGGCCTGGATGACGGCACACATACGGTGAACGCCACCGTTATAGACGCGGCAGGAAGGAGTGTGACCACATCGACGATCGAGTTCCGTGTGGACAACTCATTCCCCTCCCTTACGGTTGAGACGCCCGTCAAAGGTGAGCTGATCTCCGGCCTCTACGCCGTCAGGGCATACACCGGAGACGTGTTCCCCGGAGCCGTGAGATATGCGATAGACGGCACCACCTGGTATGACGTTTCGGTTCCGTGGGATTCCACGCTGGTGGGCGACGGCCCCCATCAGGTCACCATCAAGACCACGGACAAGGCGGGACACTCCATGTATTTTGACGTGGACGTGACCGT
>JAGLEG010000378.1 GCA_023145185.1 Thermoplasmata archaeon | reverse complement strand
TTCGCTCAGAAAGTGTCGGCTCAGAAAGTGTCCGCTCAGAAGGTATCGGCTCAGATACAGCCTAACTTTTACATATAATTACAAACGAGTCCCAAAGTGAGGCCTCTCCCAACATTGACCGGCTCGGATCATAATTGGATATGTCAAAGTTGGGATGTCAACGAATCAGTAGATTCGTCTAACCTTCGGAGAAGTATCTCCTCAGATGCGGCCCTGACAGCAACTGCAAGGAGACCGAGATAGGAGTTCAGCATGGCCCGGAGCGTGGAGAGATCATCCGCCCTGAGCTCCATCCTGAGAACGTCGTCATGTGGAAGATCGACCCTTACCTCCCCTCCGGAGGGGGCGGACAGGGATTCGAGCCTGACGGCCTCTACCACTGAAGCTGCAGAAAAACCGTTCGTATTCATCTCGAGAACGATCGAGCCCTTCATCTGGACCCACTATCCTATCTGGCCTTGATGACCTTCTTTCTGTTGGGGCGCTCCTTGTAGAAGATCTTGTATCCGCATTTGGAGCACTGGATACCTATAGGGCTGAACTCCGTGATCAGCTTCTCACCGCATCTTCCACAATTGTACATGTTACAACCGTCCCAACCTGTTCTCGATGGTCTTGAACTTACCGGTCCTGGGAGAAAACGCCCCACCAGCGTACTTCAACGAGCAGGCCCTGCACTCCCATATCCCCGCAGATACCCTCTTAAAGCTCTCCTTGCAGCATCTGGGGCAGGGGTACTTCTTGATCTTGGAGGCATCAAGGGAACGTATCTGTTTCTTGACGCTCAGACCGTAGCGTGGGCCGAATTTGCCTGAACTGCCTACCTTCTTCGTCCTTCTGCTCATGGTTGAACCTCTGGTGAATTGCTCTGTTCCCACTACTGGGATGTCCCCTACAACGACATTCATTATTTATAGGTTGCGCAGAGGAGACCCCCACGTCAACGAAGTGAACCCCTCACGACCTCGGCCGATGACCTGGCCAGCTGATGCGCCCTCTTCACCTCTTCGAGAGTGAAATGCCCGCATCCTCCAAGCTGCACGGCCCGGACCCATCCACGGGGGTCAATGGTCATCGTTATCCTGCCGTCGCTCACGCCCTCCTCCTCGGCCGTTGGGTCGAGTATTAGCTCCCCTGCCACCTTGGCGAAGGTTAGCGTTACGGGCATCTCGCCCAGCGGGACCGGCCTGTCCTCTCCCATGCCGAAACGTGAATTTGGAAACGCCAGGCCCCTCAGGGACAGGACTATTCCCAGCGTGCTGGCATCGAACAGGTTCCCGTCGTGATCGAGCACGTGGATGTCCAGATATAACCCCCATACGCGCTCTCCCGGGGATATGCACAGGTGTTTCATGTCGATCATGCCCGAGTGCCTTATCCCCCTGTCGACCACCCTGGCTATCTCGGTGGCCTCCGCGTCCATATCCCTGTCGAATGAGGGAGAGGCCAATGGGGAAAGTCGAATGCCAGTGTGCATGACGCCCTCGTCAGGATGGTCGGGGTAGGGGCTTGATGGCATCAATTTCGCTCCCACCACCAGCTCGGTTCCGCCGAGCCTAACCCTTGCAGAGCCGTCCGCCTGGGCGATAACGTCGGTCTCCACCACGAGGGGGCGCATCTGGCCGAGGGACCTGTCGTCCCTCCTCCTCCCCGTTCCGATGAGGTCCCGAACCATCTGCGACCTCATTATCGTCTCCGGGTCCCGGCTCATCTTATCGCCTCCTCCCCCCAGACCGGGGGATCCGCCTCATCGTCCATGATAATGGTATCCATATCACCATAACCGGAGAAGTGGGGCTTCTCGATCCTGGACGCCCTCTCCTGCCCATACCTAACAAAAAGCGCATCCCTCTGCAACACGTGGATGCGTCTGCAAGCCTCCACTCCCAGGTCCAGGGCCTCCCCGAACTGGTCGGGCCCCAATGCACCATCCATCTGGAGAAGCACTATCTCCCCGGATGAGGGCAGGATGCCGACGGGCATGTCCCCATCACCGAAATTGTCCTCATCTCTGGAGGGGTCCAGAACGATCCTCCCATCCACCACGCCAACAGCACAGGCGGACACCAGGCCCCTCATCTGGAGGCCCGCATCCGCAAGGGCGACGGAGGCGGCTGTGAGAGCAGCACACCTCGTACCTGCGTCGGCCTCGAGGACCTCCACATTGACGTCTATCACGGTCCTTGGGAAGCGTTCCACCAGGACCGCATTTGTCAGGGCCTCCGACAGTACCTTGGAGATCTCCAGGGACCTGCGGTCCCTCCCTGGCCTCTTCCGATCGGAGACCGAGAATGGGGCCATATTGTACGTGCATCTGACCAGGGCCCTATCGGACCTGAGTGGTTCCTGCCGGGAAGGCCTCCTGGGCCCATAGACCCCAACCATGATCTTGTTCTTCCCCCACTCGATATAGGCGGACCCGTGAGCGTTGTTCAGCACGCCGGCGTGCAGCCTGACAGGCCTGATCTCGTCATCCGATCTTCCATCCGTCCGACCCTGCTCTGCTCCTCTTGTGGCCATCTCGTATCACGCTCCCCCATCCTCACCCAGTATCTCAAGCACCCGCTCCGACACCCCCCCCACGTGCGGGCGTTCCACGACCGCATCGAGAACGCGGCGCACGGTCTCGATCCCGGCTGCCTCGCCGTCGACCCAGATCCACCCGTTCTTGCCCATGAATATCCTGCACCCTGTACCCCTCTTGACCGCTGCTATCAGGGAGCCGTTCCTTCCGATCACCCTGGGGACCAGGGACGGCATTATGGCCATGACCTGGCCGGAGCTCAGCTTCCGAAGGCCCGGGCCCTTCATGGTCAGGTCCACCCTCCCGATATCGTCGACCTCCTTTACCATGAGATAGGCGACGTCTCCAACGTTCATGTACTCCCCCGTCCTTCCAAAATCAACGGTCCAGGGGGTATCGCTCGTGTGGAGTCGGGCACCCTGTGGCGTGCTGATATCGAAGAACCACCTCGATGGGGTGTGGTCCTTCACGATCCCGATCAGGAAATCCCCCTTTCCAGGCAGATACCTCCCCTTCATCGGGATGACGTGGACGGATCGGTCGGAACGGATGAGGATCCCCATCTGTGTGGCGATCAGATCGCCTTCGTCCGCCATCACCCCGTTCCCAGTTCTCAACGGCCCCACACACCCTACCCTGTCGCCGGGTAGCACGAGGCCTCCGCTGGACCTGTCATGGGTTATGTCATCATCCTGGGCCCTCATCATCATCCCCACTCTCTCCGGACCGCCGGGCACGCTCCGCCCGGATCATTGATCCTTCTTTCTATTGTCGCCTATCAGCTTGGTCTCGGCCTCGCCGTGGGTTCTGGAGTTCAACATATCGAAGAACTCGATCTGCATCCCTGCGGGTATCTCGACCACACAGATCCACTCTCCAGTGGTCGCCCACTCCTCCCTCAGAACCTTGCCGAAACCCCTGACCTCCCCCACCAGTTTCCCATAATGGGACCCGGAGACCTTCACGGCGATCTGCGACATCTCCATTCGTATGGGAAGTATCTTCCTGAGGGCCTTCAGGGCCTCGTTCACCTGGATCTCGGCCGTCTTGAACGGGTCCACATTGAAACGGATCTCGTCCATTGCCAGCTCGATCCTGGTGGTGGGATGAGGGGTTTTGGTAACGGGATTTATGCAGTTTCTGGTGATGATGGTCACGATCTGCTTCCTCTTCTCCTCCTGCATCCTCTTTCTCTGTTCGGTGGTGAGCTGTATCTCTCCCTTTTCAATGATTATCGTGGCGACCTCGGCAATGTCCGAAGTGGAGAAGGATTTCGTGAGCAGTTCCGATGAGGCACGATCCCCTTTGTGCGCGTCCTTGAAGATCTCCTCCACCGCAAGGACATCTGCAATAAGGGCATTCTCGTCCCCCTCCCTCATCTTCTGGGCCAGGTCGGGGTCCACAAGTATCTCAAACCTCTCACCGCTACGGTCGAGCCTAGCGATCACCGCGTCATCCAGGGAAACCATTGTTCTGCCTCATTTCCACTATTTCTTGTTCTGTTCTTTCACGTACTTGACTACCTTTTTAACGTCCATCTTGCTGAACGGCTGGTTCTTCTTCACGACCCCTATCTCTATCGCCATGGTGTTCAGGCTGCCCTCATCGGTCGCCGCCAGAAGTGCGCTCAACCCGAGGTTGATCGTCTGGTCCATGGACAATGAGCTCTTGTACTTCTCCTCGAAGATCTCCATGACCGTCGATCTACCGGAGCCGATGGACCCCGCCTTGTAGGACATCATTGCACCGGAGGGGTCCGTCTCGTAGAGATGAACGCCTTTCTCATCAACACCTGCGATGAGAAGTGCGGTCCCGAAGGGCCTTACTCCACCGTACTGAGTGTAGTTCTGCTTGAAGTCGCAGATCTTCTTCACGAGGACGTCCACGGGTATCCTCTCGTTATAGGTGATCTTGTTGACCTGCGATTCTATCCTGGCCCGATCGACCAGGACCCTCGCATCGGCCACCAGGCCGCTCGTGGCGCACCCGATGAACTCGTCGATCTTGAATATCTTCTCGATGGAACTGGGAACAATAAGAGGGCTCGTGATCCTCTTGTCGATGATCAGGATCACCCCGTCCCTGTACTTCAAGCCCACAGTCGTGGTCCCGCGTTTAACTGCCTCCCTTGCGTACTCCACCTGAAATAGCCTTCCATCTGGTGAGAATACCGTTATCGCCCTGTCGTATGCCATATTTCCCGGTTGCATTTCGATCCCCCTATGCCTCCATGTGATCGTGGGAGGAGATCAGATCATCAAGATCGGATTCGAGAAATGAGACCGGCAATCGATTATATAGTTATTGGGGTTAAATTTGGACGCCCTCAGGCCTCCCGGTCCTCGTGGTAATGTCTCTCCTTCCGTACGTCCTCGGGGACGTATTTGTTGAAGGCCTTTCGGATCGTCCCCGAAACCCCCACTATCTCTATCCTCAAACCTCCCCTCTCCCTCTCCTTACCGTTGATATCCTCCACGATGGATATCAGATCCGCCTGGCCCAGGTGGCCTGTCTTGACGATCGCCCACCCCTGGTGAAAATATGAGAGCCACGGTTTGATCCGTTCAAAGATCTCACGGTCCAGCTCCCTTGTCCGATCCCTGATGAGCTTTATCAGAAGCCCTTTTCCCACCGGCGTGTCAGAATGGATCCTCAGGACAATATACCTCCTTCGGGAGAGACGGACCATGATGACACAAACAGGGTGTCGGATATAATCGTTTTGGAGGTGAGGTGCCCGCATACCGGCGATATCAACGATCCTCCCGGGAATATCACGTCTCACAAACTTTAATATGATTGAATGGGCATTAATTAAATACGACCATCACATTTGGGCGGATACTGCTACGGCGAACGAGGTTATCACATGGGGCACCATCCAGAAAGAATGAAGTTCTCATTTGCCCTGCTCACCATGGGCATTGTCTTAGGGGTCATGCCATTTGTCATCCTCCTTCTGCCGGAGGAAGCCGCTGCCCAGGAGGACATAATACTTCCCAACGAGCTGAAAGAATCACTGATGAGTCTCAGGGAGGGGATGGCCATGTCACCGGAGGGACTGGACCTGAGAGCTGAGCCCCAGGCCATTATCATCCCCAACGGATATCGGGCGACCGGCCTTTTCGGGTACGGAATAATTACGCGGATCGGGAGGACCGAATGGATCGAGGTCGGCTCATGGCATACCCAACCGCTACGGGAGAGGCTCTACCTTGGAGGGAAGGCGGAATTCACCATCTTTGCTTACAACGAGGAGAGGTCCGTTGACTGCGACATCGAGTTCAGCATCGGCCGGGCAAATGAAGCACAGCCGCTGGCCTCCGTGGTGACATCGCAGAGGGTAGCAGCTGGAACTGATAGGACGCCCATAACCGCGGCCCTGCAGTTTCCCGCCGGGAACGACACGACGATCGAGGCGGGATCCGAGATGGTATTTCGGATCAAGGCGAGATGCAACGGCGGGGCCGTTATGAGCTATGGAAACAGCGATTACCCCTCGGGATTCTCCTTCTTCTCCAACGCCCTCACCATACACTCCCTGTACATGGACCGCGAGAGCGTCACCATGGAATACAAGGATGCGTTCATGGTCAACTACGCAAGGATCATTACGGTCCTGACCGTGGATCGGGAGATCATTCCGAACATGCACCTGGACACGCAGATAAACAGTTTCAACAACACAAGGGAGATGATATGGCACCACGAGAGTGGATTTGGCGACCATGAGGTCATCGTCTCCATATCATACGACCCTACCGGGCTCAGGAACGTCTCTCTCGTTCAGACCATCAACCTGCCCAAGCCGATCGTCGACGACCTGCAGTTGGTCGTGAATGTCCTCAAAGGAAACCTGAACTGGATAGTGATCTTTATTCTGCTCATCGTCTCACTCGCATTCTATAGCAAGCACAGAAAGAAGGTCTGGAAGAGGCGCTTCAAGACGCTGGACCCCTCCAGTGCATCCCTTTCCAAGCATAAGAAGAAGAAGATGTGGAAACGGGCGAAGAAAGATAGAAGGCGTGCTACCAAGGTCCACAAGATGGAGGAGAAGGAGAGGGATGAGAAGGAGCACGAGGACGATGGTTTCTCCATCTTCAAGAAGAAAAAACGGGGGCCAATGCCGGAGAAGCCGGCCGTTGCAGCCATCGACAACAGCGTATTCGATGATATCGAATTCGATTGATCGGCTCAAAACTGGAACAGCGTCGCCTGCGAAGGCGACTTCTCCTCATCGTCATTATCCTCAAGGTCACCACCTCGAGGGTCAGACGAAACATCAGTTTCATCGGAGTTCGTACTCTCATCTTCTTCGGAAATGAAATCGGACAACCCCCCCACATGGGCATGTTCTACAGGGGATGCTTGCGTCTGCTTGATCAGCTCCGCCTCCTTCATGACCGACTTCAGCTCCTTATCTGAAAGCCTTCCATCTGTCAGGTATTTCATATGTTTCATGGACAGGCCGGTATCTGCAACCAGATGCGCGGCCAGCTCGTGGTCCTGAACTATCATCTCCCGGTACCTGAAGATCGCATCGTCCTTGATGCTCCTCGCCGAGGTGTGGTTCAGCCTGCCAAGAAGTATCGACAGCTCCTTTAGATTTGCCCTTGAATCCTTCGTCCTGGCCATCACCTTGAGGTAATTGGGAAAACGATATGGGGAGTAGCCCGACCTCTTGTGCCTTCTTGCCAGTCCAACGGATGCCATCATGTCGTTCGCGTAACCCCACAGCTTGTAGTTCTGCCTCCTCCTAACCCTGCCCAGGTACACGTCCGCCCGGGAGAGCAGCTCCATCCCATACTCAAGGTCCTCCGGATGGGGAAGTTCGGTATGGACGTTCTCCCCGATCCAGAGCAGAAGCTGGTCCGGGGTGAGGTCGGATGAGAGCAGGGCGTCCCTGGACCCCTTCAGCGTCCTGAAGTGGAACACCCTCTCCATCACCTTGAATATGTTCTCCCTGGTATCCCGAAAGCCAAGAGAGGAGATGTCCGGTCCCACGATCCTCCTCCTTCCCGCACATAACATCTGAAGGTCGCCAACGGCGGAACGGAGGTCGCCATCCGCCCTGTCTGCAAGTCCCCTCAGTATCGTGTCGTCATATCCCACACCCTCCAGGGCGCATA
>JAGLEG010000377.1 GCA_023145185.1 Thermoplasmata archaeon | reverse complement strand
CATGATCAGCAGGAATATTATCGCGATCTGAAATGTCTTCCTTCGTGTTTGCATAGTATTGCCTCTACCGCAGGGACAACTGAATCGTTATTTAATAGTTACCCAATGATATTCTAGTGTTATTGTTGATTATGATGTATGTTTGTAATGTATTTTCAAACAAATGTCCTACGTTATTATGACAAAATATCATACACTATATAAGGAAAGAGAAATATTCAGAGTTGGTGATCAAATGGCCAACCTACTCAGCATCAGGGTCTCCGAGGATATAAAATCGGCGCTAACGCTGTCGTCGAAGCTCTCCGAGGCGCCGGTATCCAAGTTGATGAAACCGTTCCTGGACGAGATCTCCAGAATAGGCCTGGGCGCGTCGATCCTGTTCCATATCGACAGGGAAAATTCCTTCAAAAGGGAGAGGCTTGAGCGGTTCATGGGGATGCTCATCGAGCCCTCCATATCGGGATCGGCGACGTTAATGGAACTGGGAATGGAGGACATCAGGAACTACAGCCCACAGATAATTTGGGATTTCCTGAAGGTCCTCGAGAGCCAGGAGGGCGTCAGATCTATGAACCAGATGTTCGACGGCGTGAAGGTGGATGGGAAGTTCTTCATCAACACGTCGTTCCTCAGGGCAATTTCCTACCACATGGGTTCGTCATATCTGACGGAGGGGGGAGACATGAGAACTCTTGATCAGCAGATGGCGACTGGGCGATTCTTCCACCTCATGCTCCACTATTACTACAGGCACAACGCGATCGGGACCACAAAAGCCCTCAACACCCAGTGGTACACACATCAGGCAGGGATCCTCAAGATCGAACAGACCCTTCTGAACGAATACATCAAGATGACCAGAAGGCCGGTGGTCGAGGCCATAGTCGTGGAAGAGAAGGACGTGGTCAAGTCCACCAGATCGCGGAAAAAAAGCCAGAAGATCCGCAGAAAGATGTGATCAGCCGTACATGGGGAGGTTCGGACCGGTCTTCTTGCCCCCCGGTTTGCTGATGGCCTGCATCCCTTTGAGCTTCGCCTCGAGCAGGTCCGCCTCCGCGTAGAGCGGGGTCAGGTCGATGTTGAAATACGGTATCAATCCCTTCATCGTCTCCAGGATCCTCGCGGCCGCCCTGGCGTCCGGGATCTTGTCACGTGCCTCGGCAAGAAGGCAGGTGACCTCGAAATCCCTCTTCTTTCCCTCGTTGAGAAGGACTCCCGGTATACCGGATATCAGCCCTTCCGGGAATAGCGGAACCTTGGCCCGTTCCAGCCTCTCCTTTCCCGAGGGCATGGAGCTCAGCCCGTATATCTGGCTCTCCGCCTGGTTGGAAAGGTCCGTGCCGGGAGGGTCCACCTTTGGCGCCTCCGCCCCTTCCTCCTTCTCCTTTTTCTTCTGTGGGGCCGGCTGCTCGCCCTCTATGACCAGCCCCTCAGGAGATATCAGGCATGAACACCTCTGGTCCTGGGCCCAGTCGAGTATCGAGTTGCATATCATCTTGATGAGGTTCGATGGGGGCTGGAACTCGGAGAGGAACACCACAAGTCGGGTCCAGTCCCCGTCCGGCCCTTCGAGGTCCCCCGCGTAAAAACGCACGGGATGGTGAGGTTCCCCATCGCGAACAACCGACACTGTGGGAAAATATACAGAGTCCATTACCCCGATCAGCTCCATGTCCAGGGAGGATACGATATAGCTGGCGGCGATGGTGCTTACAAGTCCGACGCTTGGAAAGCCGTCCAGGATCACAGCATCCCTGAGGTCCAGCCTTCTGTACTCAAATATCTCGATATCCTCCATCCCATTCACCTCGGCCTCCCGACAAGTAACTCCCAACTTCTTAAAACCATCGATTGGGGCCCTTGAGGCCGGAGGGCTAAAGGTTAATACAACTGTTTTCCCTATTGTGGCGATGATCAGGCCCTACATACACCTCAACTGCGCCTCAACGGCGGATGGCAAGCTCTCATATGCGGACGGCACCAGGCTCAGGATATCCGGAGAGTGGGACATGAAGAGGGTTCACACCCTCAGGCAGAGATATGGGGCCATACTCGTCGGCGCTGGCACCATAACCAAGGACGACCCAAAGCTCACGGTAAAGGGCGATTACGTGCAGGACCCATTGCCGATAACCAAGGTGATCATAGATGGCTCCGGAAGCGTTTCACCATCCTCCAGGTTCTTCAAGACCCTCGGACCCTCGATCATCTTCATTGGGAGTGAGGTGGACCATACGTGGACCGATGAGGTCCTGAGGAGGAACGAGGGGAGAAAAGATGACATTACCATCATTCCGCTTCATACGAAAGAAGGCGTGTTCCCGCTGAAGAAAGCTCTGGCCAAACTGCATCACATGGGGATCGACAGGATCCTTGTGGAGGGAGGCCCCACCATACTATGGGGGTTCCTCAACAATGGGCTCTGGGACCGCTTTACGATCTACCATGGCCCGA
Source organism: Thermoplasmata archaeon (assembly GCA_023145185.1). Classification (GTDB taxonomy): domain Archaea; phylum Thermoplasmatota; class Penumbrarchaeia; order Penumbrarchaeales; family Penumbrarchaeaceae; genus JAGLEG01. The sequence continues at coordinate 699 of JAGLEG010000377.1, read as the reverse complement.
TGCTGGTGGGCGGGAGGGGGCCCGGCATTACCGGTGGCAGGGGGACGTTCGACCCGCTGAGGATCAAACTGGAGAATGTAATGAAAACGGAGGAGGGAGGGGTCCTTCTGGACTACCTTCCGGTGATGGTCAGGCCTTGAACTTCCTGTTCTCACCCTGGAGGTCCCTCAGCTTCTTCAAAAGCGATCTCTCCTTCATCGAGGGGCCCTTCGGGACATCTATCTTCACCTTGACGAACTGATGCCCGAACCGGTGTGGGTTCCTGAGGTGGGGCATCCCCCTACCTTTCAGCCGTAGAACGGTATGAGAGGTGGTCCCCGATGGTACCTTCAGCTCCACGGGGCCGTGAAGTGTGTCAACCCCCACCTTGGTCCCAAGGACCGCCTGGGGATAGGTTATCGTTATCTCACATTTTATGTCGTCGCCGTAACGCTCGTAGAACCTGTGCTCTTCCACGTCTATGATCAGGTAGAGGTCCCCTGACGGTCCGCCCTTCGATCCGGCGTCCCCCAGGTCCGCCAGCCTGAGCCGATTGCCGGGCTCCACCCCCGCAGGGATCGGCGCCATCTTCTTGATGGTCTCCCCGATCCTCTTGGCCCCCCGGCACCTCTTGCACTTATCCTTGATGATGGACCCCTCCCCACCGCAGCGATTGCACGTGGTGGTGGTGACGTACTGGACCGGGCCAAGCCTCCTGAC
>JAGLEG010000376.1 GCA_023145185.1 Thermoplasmata archaeon | reverse complement strand
GAAGGATATTCATGTCGGTCAAGGGTGGAAAGAGGGAGGACACCATCATAGCCAAGAGGGCGAACCTCAAGGTGAGCCAAGTACGCAGGTGCCTGACATCGCTGTCCAAAAAGGGAATAGTCAGAAAAGAGACCACCGAGGGGAATATCAACTTCTATTCCCTGGCCCCCGAGATCCACCTCCCACACAAGCCATGGACACGTGATACGCACATCCACCCGACCTTATCCGAAGGTATAGAGGACACGCTGGTTGACCCGATCCTGTCCGATAAGGACGGCATTCGTATGATAGGCCTGCTGGGAGAGGCGGATGTGATCCAGTCGGACACGGTCCACTATCCATATTTCGGCGTCAAGATCGTGGGCGAGGGAAGGGAGAGGTGGATAGGGGTGGACGCCGTATCCGGGAAGATCGATAAGGGCATGGCATCCGAGATGAAAACGGTGGTGAAGGGTGCCCTCTCCAAGAGGGATTGAGGATTGGGAAAAAGATTTATGGTATCACCCGATGGGCGTACTACGATAACAGCAGGTGAAGTGATTTGGCAAAGAGAAGGATCGTCAGGCCCGAAGCGGAGGAGGAGGTCGAAAAGAAGGTAAAACCCTCGTTCGTTCCCCCTAAATTCGATGAGACCGAATTCCTGCAGGGGGAGAACCGATCCGCAAAGATGATCTACATCTCTCTGAGCATGTCCGTGGTCGCCGCCCTGTTCTCATTCGTCTTGATGCGGGTCCTCTTCGAGCTGGATGTCTCAAGCTACAGGACTGCCCCCATTATAGTTCCGATCCTGTGCGTTCCCATCGGACTTTTCCTTTTCAAGAAGTTCGGGATCGACCTGAAGAAGTTGGAGAAGAAGAAATACTTCGAGAACGGCTTCATGTACGCAGCAGGCTGGGTGGCCCTTTTCCTGATCACGATGAACCCACCTATCAGCGACCTCTCCGACCCACACATCTCCGATGTGGTGGTGAGGGGAATGAATATTGACGGGGATGAGGTATGGTATCTGGATGGGCCCGTTACGGATCTCCCGGATGTGAACGGTTCCGACGTGAAGAGCCTCGAGGTTTACTGCCTGATCACCGACAACTGGAATGTGAAGACGGTCAGGATCAACGTGAGCGTGGATGGCTCCCTGGTCGATACCAACGATCCCAACCAGCTGGAGATAACGGTCGAGAAGGTCGAGAACACCACCTTCTTCGACGTAAAGAAAAAAGAGAGCGAGATAATGAAGGATTCCTGGCACGGGGATGATATGGACAACTGGAAGGGATATCTCCACGTTGTCACTTTCGGGAACCTCACTTCACTTGATGGAGAAACGGAGTTCCGCATCACCTACAACGCAAGGGACCTCAGGGGCAATTCCAGAACAAAAGAGTTCGCCTTCAGTGTGGGCTCAGATTGAGGCGAGGCAGGTCCATTATCCACATTATCAGCGCAATGGCCCCATAAAATATAATAACCCATTACGCGGTCCAATATCGTTCCTATCCCGGGGTGGATCAATAATGATGTCGTTTGAAGAAGAAGATGATTGGGACGATCTCGACGATGATGATGACGACTGGGATGACTTCGACGATGAAGACGAGGAGATCGAGGTCGTAACAAAAGACAAGGTCAGGGAGCCGCCCGGGGCCAATCGTAAGGCACCCGGTAAGGCCGCGAAGGGAAGCCGGAGAACGGACAGACAGAAGAAACCAAGCCGGATAAAAAATGAGAAAGGAGGCAAAAAGGCAACAGGCTTCCGCGGCCATCCCGCCTACATATGGTCCAGCCGGGTCTTGACCACCGTGCTGATCGTGATGATCCTGTTCACGCCTGTAGCGGTCCTGGAGACACCAAGGGACGATCTTCTTGGCGGCCTCAAGGATATGATGAGGCCCTATCGCGAGTTCCCCGAGTGGACCAACGTATCCATCAGGATAAACTACCTCGTCGAGGCCTCGGGCGGGTTTGCCGATGAGATCAACATCAAGGTCGCACCCCCTTTCGACATACCCAGTTCCAACAGCGACGAGACCTTTGTGGCCCAGGATGTCCTGGACGTCCAGCTCTCCACGGAAACAGTTGAGACCCGGATATATCCACCCCTGCCTTTCGGGGATTTCAATACGGTGGGGAACCAGATATCCGGATGGGAGCTTACCAATTTCAGGGGAGAGGCCTCCTTCGAGGCGGAGTTCAGCGCAAAACTGTACTATCACAAGTGGGACATAGAAGAGAAAGATTCGGGCACGATCGCAGATATCGAAGATAAGTACAAAGCTCTCTACCTTGGCGATGAGTGGGAGGTGGATGATGACGACGACGGCATCCCGGAACATTATCGATACAACCCCAACTCACCCATCGTCCAGAGCACCGCGCACACCCTCACCGACGGGGAGAATACCGTTCTTGGCAAGGTCAAGGCCATATATGATTGGATCCAGGACAACTTCAACTACACGAGGGAGGACCAGAGGGATATCGACAAGATCAAGTACGGCGCCTATCCGAAGTGGCCCGAAGGATGCATAGCCGACTGGTATGGGGACTGCGACGATCAATCGCTCCTGATGGCGTCCCTCTGCAGGGCCGTTGGCATCCCCGCCTGGCTCGAGATAGGATACCTTTACGAGAGGTCCACCGGAGATTGGGGGGGGCACGGCTGGTTCAACGTGGTGATCCCGGTCAAGCAGCCAGGTGGCGGATACAAACAGGTGGTCGCCCCCATCGACCCGGTGAACAGCGAGTTCCTCTACAGGGACCCCTACCGGATCACCGACTGGGTCGATAACGGCACATCGTTCATAGACCAGAATGGGGACCTCACCTTCAACCTGGACTACTACTACAGCTACTTCTCCGAGACATCGTCACATTCCACCCGGGTAAGCAGCCAACCACCGATATACACCTCGCTCAAGTTCGAGGAGCATGGACGGGTCAAGGAGTACGTGGAGAGCCAGGTCGATTACGCACAGGTCGACGGAAGTAAAAAGGACTTCGGGCTTCCCATGCCGAACCCTCTTCTGCTCGCACCGTTGGGATTCCTCCTTCTCGTCCCAGCCGTGAGGACGAAACTTTCAAGGCGAAGACCGTAGGCCCGGTTTCGGGAAATCTTATTAATGCTTGCGTATCTAGGGCTGTTCATGGAGTCCAGATTGGAGATAGACGGATGGAGGACCAATCTCAGGTTCTCATCGTGTCACATGCTCCTGGAACACAGTAAATGCTCGAGGATACACGGACACTCGTACGCGATACACCTGAAGGTCATCGGCGATATAGACGAGAACAGCCTGCTGGTGGACTTCGGCCATATCAAGGGAAAATTGAGGGATTTCGCCAGGGAGCTGGACCACAAGGTCATGATACCCACCATGTCAAGATCGATCCAGATAAAGGATGACCCTGACAGTCTCAACATCGAGGTGGATATGTCAGGAAAGTCCTACTCCTTTCCCAGAATGGACGTGGCCTTTATTCCAACCAGGGCTTCCACCGTGGAGGAGACCTCGGCATATCTGCTGGATCGACTTGTTAATGAGGTCGATCTCCCCGCGGGCGTCCGAGAGATATCCCTGGGCGTGGACGAGGGTCCCGGACAGGGCGCCTGGGCATCGTGGAAAAAGGGAACAGGAGGGTGAGCTGAAATGAAATGTGTCGTCCTTCTCTCCGGGGGCATCGACTCCTCCACGACCCTGGCCATCGCCAGGGATATGGGCTATGATCTCCACGCCCTGACCATCGTCTACGGTCAGAGACACGAGAGGGAGATCGGGTCCGCCAGGAAGGTTGCAGCATCCATGGGCGTCAAGGAGCACAGGGTGATCAAGCTGGCTGACGACCTATTTCTCCGATGCGCCCTCACGGGAGAGGGAGACATACCAACTAACAGGACCCTGGAAGAGGGTGAGATCCCTTCCACATACGTGCCGGCCAGGAACCTGATATTCCTCTCTCTGGCCGTCGGCCTTGCCGAGGTGATCGATGCGGATGCGGTCATGATAGGTGCAACCGCCGTGGATTATTCAGGTTATCCGGACTGCAGGCCGGAGTTCCTGTCATCCTTCCAGGAGACGTCCATACTGGCCACCAGGAGAGGAGTGGAGGGGAAACCCATCAAGGTCCTTTATCCACTGGTCGACATGTCCAAGGATAAGATCATCCGAAAGGGGATCGACCTTGGGCTGGACTACTCCCTCACCTGGTCGTGCTACAACGGCGGGGAGAGGGCCTGCGGAACGTGTGACTCCTGCAGGTTCAGGTTGAAGGGTTTCTCGAAGGCCGGGTTGAAAGATCCGATCCAGTATGAATGAGGTGATAAGATTGCTCAGGGTCCTTGAGGTGTTCGGCTCCATACAGGGCGAAGGGGTCCATACGGGACTTCCCACGACGTTCGTGCGGTTATCCGGTTGCAATCTGAGATGTACCTGGTGTGATACGGCCTACAGCCAGAACGGCTCGGGCGGAGAGGATACCACGGTGGAGGATGTGATGGACCGGATAAGGGGCCTGGATAGGCCCTATCTCTGCGTCACTGGAGGTGAACCTCTTCTGCAGCACGACGTGATCGCCCTCTGCTCCTGTGCAATTGGGGAGGGATACCATGTTGATGTCGAGACGAACGGGTCAATGGGGGTAGGGGAGCTGATCAAGTGCTGCCCCGATGTTTTTCTCTCGATGGACGTTAAGACCCCCTCAAGCGGCCAGGAGGGCTCATTCCACGGGGAGAACCTCCGCTTATTAAGGGTCAAGGATCAGCTCAAGTTCATCGTTTCTGACCATACTGATATAGATTTTGCACTCAATTTCATCGGGGAACATCGCCCTCCATGTGAGCTGATAATCACACCTTGCAGCAATGATAACGCCGAGGCTCTGGCGGACCATCTCTCAAATGAGCTGTGCAAAGGGGAGTACGGGATGTTCCTGAACAGGATCAGGCTGATGCTGCAGACCCACCGTATGATCTGGGGCCCAGACAGGAAAATGGTATAGATCCCAACTTTGACAGATCAAATATGATC
>JAGLEG010000375.1 GCA_023145185.1 Thermoplasmata archaeon | reverse complement strand
CTGCATTTGAACCACCATCATCGTCTCCATATGCTCCGATCAGAATGTCATCGTAACCATCGCCATTGACATCGCCGGCTCCTGCTACCTCAAATCCGGAATAATCTCCCGCATCCTCACCCCAGAATGACGCATCCGCATTGGAGAGGCCAGCATCCACGCTCCACCCTGATGCCTTTCCGAGGATCAGGTATGTCTGACCTGCAGTTAAGCCTCCATCCTCATCCCCCCATGCACCGATAACAATGTCATCGTAACCATCTCCATTAACATCACCGTTGTTTGAAATCGCGATTCCCGAGTAATCAAAAGGATCCTCGCCCCAGAAAGAATTGTGGGCATCTTTCAGGTCGAAGTCCATCCCGACCCCCGCACCAGACGTATCTAACGGGAATACAAGAAGTGCTCCCAGAACAAATGATATCGCCAATATTGTGGAAACTGCAGATTCCGATCTCATAACAACTAGCCCCCAGGCCGATGAAAAACGTTATTGGGCCGGGAGATATAATATCTTATCTGGTTATATCAAGTGGATACGGACCCGATGAAAGATAGTTTGCTCGATCATCGAATGTTACACCTCACCGATTTTTCTCTCAATTGCCGATGTGGATATGGTCCAGCAGGTCCGAGGCCATCATCGAATACCCCTTCTCCCTGAAAACCTCCTCACCCACCCTGCCGAGGATAAAGGCACCCAGACATGCCGCATCGAATGTGGTCATTCCCCTCCCCATCAACCCCGCGCATATGCCCGCAAGGACATCGCCCGTCCCACCGACCGTCATCGCCGCGGACCCCGTGGTGTTGTACCTGCGGCTGACCTGCTTCCCATCGACCTTGAAGGATACGTGCTCGCCAAGGGAGTGGGTCTCAGGTGTCACGATCAGGTCCACAGGACCCTTTAACAGCGTCACAACACCGGATAGAAGAGAGAGGCGGGAGGCCTCTTTGACCAGGTCTTTCCTGACCTTACCATCCCTTTTCCCCAGCTTCAGATAGGGTTTTATAAACATCTCATCCCCGTGAGAGAGATCCGAGGAGGAGAGCAGCTTTTTCAGTTCGCCCCTGTGTGGGGTGACCAAGAACGGCCCCGCGAGGGTTGATAGCTTCTTTTTCCATTTCCACCCCTGGGAAAGCGAATTCAGACCATCCGCATCTATCACGCACCTCTTCACCTGCTTGATCGAGTGAGAGAGCACCTCGTTGATCAGCTCCACGGTCGATCCGTTGGTGCCCGCCCCCGGCCCCACGAGGATGACGTCGGCCCACTCAATTATCGGCCTCAGCTGACCCATCACCTCCGGCCCCAGAACGAACGGGTCATTCGTGTTCAATCTATCCACGATCAGGTCGGGAGAATAGGAGGAGACAACGTCGAAAAGCCCCTTTGGTATCGCCACCCTTACGAGGTCCGCACCTCCCCTGAGCGCCCCCATTGCTGCCAGTGAAGGGGCGCCGATAAATGGTCCACCCCCTATCACCAGGACCCTGCCGCCGTCGCCTTTCCTGGAATCCTGATCACCACGTGGAAACCTGTTCATATCGCCTGGACCCAAGTGTGTAGCCGCCTCCTTTGGGACCCCAATGTCAACGGTGATGATCTCCCCGCACCTGGGGTCGGGAAGGCCTTTCAGGATCATCGCCTCCTTCATATCATGGAAAGTGATGGTATAGGCAGCATCCACGCAGCCCTTGTACCCCAAACCCGTGGGGCTGTCCACGGCCACAACCCTCTTTTTCTCGGGAAAAAATGAGAGAACGGAGGCGTAGATCTCCTTGGGCGCCCCCACGGCTCCCGCGCCAAGCATGCAGTCGACCACAACGTCCGAGTTCTCGAAAAGGGGAGGAAGGCCGTTCATCTCTATTCCCCTGCCCAGGACGAGTATTCCCACATCCTCGGGAAGCGAGGAGAAGGCCCCCCTGGAGAGGTCGCTCCTGATGTTCTTGGGAGGCTTCAACAGGAGGACGCGTGTCAGGATGCCGCTTTCTGATAGGTATCTTGCGGCGACAAAGCCGTCACCGCCGTTGTTGCCCGTCCCGCAAACGAGGGTGATGGACCCGCAGTCGGGATACAGGTCGATGATGTTCTCGGCAACGCCCCTGCCCGCAGCCTCCATCAAACCCTCAACCTTCACCCCATGCCATGAGCTGTTCTCATCCAGTACCGCAACCTCTGACGAGTGTATCATCGGCAATCACTCCAGTATGGTGGCATCTACCACCTCAACGGTTTCGATCTTCATGGTCTGCACGGCCTCATCCTCGCCCAGAAGCTGTGCCGCCAGTCTATCCGCCTCATCGAGCACACCCTCGTTCGGAGGGGGCCTCACCGGCCTCGCCTTCCTTACGGGTTCTGCCGTGATGGAAACGGCATTGAACTGCTCCTCTTTTTGACCCTCTGACGGTGGTGCTCCGCCCGGACGCTTGAATTTCTTTGTGTAGAGGAGATAACCGCCAACGCCGAGTCCCACAACCGCAATGCCGATCAGAGCCCATTTCAGATATGCCATCATATCCAGGGCATCCTCTTCCACCGGCCTGACCTTGACCTGTACGTCGCCTGTCACCGTCGATCCATCCACCACCTCCACGGAGATCGTGACCTTGAGGATCTCCTCCTCCGATACGCTCCCCAGCTTGAGCGAACACCTCAGGTCACTGCTCTGGCCGCTCTCCAGGCTGAGATCGATCTGGGTACGGTTTATCACAAGCCTATCATCCAGGCCAAAGGTGATGATGCCTGACTCCCCCACATTCCCCCGGTTCGACACCGTGAAATTGAGCTCTATCGTGTCTCCGGACCTGCCGGAGATCGTATTGCTCTCGGGCTCTACCAACACGTCCCTTACCTTTTCCAGGTCCACGGTCAGGTCCAACGTTTCCTCCAGGCCGGATCCCATGTAAGCGACAACCTCGACAGGATAGCCCTCATCTTTCCACGCATCTCCCTGCCTGGGGCTCACGCGAAGCACCCTATCCTCCCTCCCGCCCCCACCGATCTCGAAAGGGGCCTCATCGAGCTCGAGCCCCCATCCATCCGGTCCATCTGCCAACAGCTCAACGGTCCGATCCTCAAGCGTGGGGTTGTAGATCGTGAGGTAGTAGGATACCTGCTTGTATGATGCGGGGAAATCGTAGCCGGACCGGCCGGCCGTCTCGGTCCCCGTTCCCTCGGACAGGGAGAAAGAGGAATGTGAATCGTCAACCACCAGCATCTCAATGGAGAGGGACCTCACTTCGCTTTCCCCCACCTGCTTGCAGTTCACATTGAACGAATACCTTCCGCCATCATCTGATGAGGAAACGTCGATATCAAGATATATCGTAACGGATGAGGACCCCTCCAGAACTACCTCGTATCTGGTTCCGCTGATCCCTCCACCGGGTGCCTGAAAAACAGATGACCACCCGGAGGGTAGTCCATCCAGCCATAGCTCGAAAGTCTCGGTATCGTTCATTAGATTGGTGAGCTCTATGGTGAAATTCGCGCTCATACCCGAGAACAGGGCCTTCTCGGATGGGCCCCTCATCGAGATGCCAAAGGTCGCCTCCTCCATTACCTCGATCGTGCCCTTTGAGGAGTAGGTCCTGTCCGCATTGCGGGACCTCGCCTCCAGGGTGATCTCCTCCATGTGTCCCGAGGAGGCGGAGAAAGGGACGTCCACTATGAACTCCACGGACTCCGAATCCCCCGGCTCGATGTCAACAGGTTCGGGAGGCACTATGTTCCAGCCAAGGGAGGTTGAACCGGAGAACGAGACACGGTCTGTCGAGCTTCCTCCGTTCAATACATTCATGCTGAAAACGGCCTGCTCACCAGCATCCACCTGGACCGGGTCCGGATCCGGCATCGTCAGGAACAATCCTGGTGACACCTCCAGTGTGGTGTTGAAATATGATACCCTGCCTGAATGACTGGCGGCCCTCATGGAGATAACGTACGTCCCCGATGGGATCGGTTCTATCTCCTGGGTGAAGTTGAAATATGTATATTCCTGGCCGCCGCCGGGTGTCGGGCTTCCCGATTGATTGAAGATGTACGCGTCCCCCACACCTATCATGCTGATGGATACCTCCTCCACGTCGTAGGCGCCGAAGAGGTCACGGATCCCGGACTTGAAATGGACCTGTCGGGTCTCGGGGGGCCCGTTGGGAAGTATCTCCTCGATCTCGCCCCCGTCTGCCGACTCCATCCTCATCCACAGGTCGTCCTGAGGCATGGGGTCGCTCATGAAGGATAGATATGACCCTATTCCAGACATTGATTGATAGGAGAACTGAAATCCCGCAAGCGTCCCTCCCCCCTCAAGGGAGAGGACCAGGCGCATCCAGGATCCCTCCGTCATGGAGGTACGGAATATGTTCAGGGGGAAGTGCCCCCCTGCGATCGCAGCACCGTCGAACTCACCGGAAGCTACCAACAGGGATGTGGACGATCCGCTCTCCTGGTAGAGCTCAACGGTCAGGACCAGGTCCACGCTGAGGGGGTTGACCATCACGCCCTCGAGATGGAGTGGCACGCCCTCCGAGCCCATTGGGCCGATGTCCAGATCCCCGGTCAGCGGGAACGTCAGGGAGTACTCCAGCGACTGGCCGGCGCCGAGAATGCCGATCAGCTCCGTTGTCTGCTGGGGCTCAAGGGTATCCAACCTGAGCGGATTGCTGTGCAAATATAGCCTCGTCTCAACAGCCGTGGTCCCAGCCGCACCCCCCACTTCAGGGATGAGCAGAAATGTCGAGATAAGGAATATCGTGACGATCGCAGTTGAGAATAATCCCTTTTTTACCAATCATATCGCCCCTTTTCTCTCACCATCCGGCCCGTTCGCCAGTATATCGCATATCGTGGTCCCCTGTAATTATGATTTTCCTTGTTATCCACAATGGAGATATAAATGAAGTCACATAGACCGACCGGTCCAGATGCCCAAATCGGACGTATCATGGAGTGTTTCAGATGAACACGAGACGGATAGAGAACCACCCGATCCTTGAAGCGCCGGTCAGAAAGGAGGTCACCTTCAACTGGAACGGGGCAGCCGTGAATGGATATGAGGGGGAGATGCTCTCCTCCGCCCTGATATCCAATGGCGTGGACATATTCGGACATCATCCAAAGGATAACAGCCCTCAGGGCATCTTCTGCGCCAATGGTCAGTGTGCCCAATGCCTCGTCATATGTAACGGGAAACCTGTCAAATCCTGCATGACCCCCCTGGCCGTAGGGATGGATGTCAGGAGTGTGGAGGGATTGCCAGAAGCCCCCGGGGAAGATGCACATGTCGAAACGCACGATATCCCGGTCAAGGATGTGGATGTGCTGGTGATAGGAGGGGGTCCAGCGGGCCTCTCTGCCTCGCTGGAACTGGGCAAGCTGGGCGTCTCCACCCTTATGATAGACGACAAAGACAGGCTTGGTGGAAAGCTGGTCCTGCAGACACACAAGTTCTTCGGATCGGTGAAGGACTCCTTCGCGGGGACGAGAGGGTATCGGATAGGGGATATCCTTGCTGATGAACTGAAGGGGCATGAAAGCGTTGAGACCTGGACCGAGACGACCGCGGTGGGCGTTTTCTCCGATGGCCTGGTGGGCCTGATGAAAGGCGACCAGTACCACCTCATCAGACCCAAAAAGCTCCTTGTCACCGCGGGCGCCAGGGAGAGGATGCTGTCGTTCCCGGGCAACACGCTTCCCGGCGTGTACGGCGCAGGCGCCTTCCAGACCATCGTGAACAGGGACATGGTCAGGTGTTCGGAGCGGATCATGATCATAGGCGGGGGGAACGTCGGCCTTATCGCCGGATATCACGCCATCCAGGCGGGGATCGAGGTGGTCGGCCTGGTGGAAGCGCTTCCCCGGGTTGGGGGGTACAAGGTCCACGCGGACAAGCTTATGAGGCTTGGGGTTCCCATATGGACCAGGCATACTGTTGTAGCAGCCCACGGGGAGGAGAGGGTCGAGTCGGTGACCATCGCCCAACTGGATGAGAGCTGGAAGGTCATCAAGGGCACGGAGAGGAGGTTCGAGGTGGATACCGTTCTGATCGCTGTGGGACTTGCAGAGGTGGATGAGTTCTTCCACAAGGCCAGGGAGTTCAATATCGATGTTTTCTCCGCAGGGGATTCACAGGAGATCGCCGAGGCGTCGGCCGCCATGTTCTCGGGGAGGATAGAGGGATTGAGGATCGCGGGGTCCCTCGGCCTCGATACAGGGGAGATACCAAGGGAGTGGAACGAGAAGATGGAGGTGCTCCGGTCCAAACCGGGGCTTACCAGAAAGATAGAGGCCCCCGAAGATGAGGAGGGGGTGATGCCCATTATCCACTGCGATCAGGAGATCCCTTGCAACCCATGCTCCTCCGTGTGCCCAAAAGGGTCCATCAACATGGAGGGAGGGACGATAACGGGCCTTCCATGGTTCGACGAGGAGAAGGGGTGCATCGGATGCCTGAGCTGTGTGGGCATCTGCCCCGGCCTCGCGATAACGCTGGTGGATTACAGGGATGACCCTGATATGCCCACCGTGACGCTTCCCTATGAGGTGTGGAGGGAGGAGGTTGAGGTCGGGAGGGTGGTGCCCGTTCTTGACGAGAACGGCGGGTTGCTCGGGCGTTACATGGTGGAGAAGGTCGTATCCAACCCCCGGTTCCCCGGGACGCTTATGGTGCAGGTG
>JAGLEG010000374.1 GCA_023145185.1 Thermoplasmata archaeon | reverse complement strand
CGGGATCATACGGTGTCCGGAGCACCGAAAACTACTGATTCCGTTTCCGTTTTCTGCAATTTTTAACGTAAGTAGGAAACGAATCTGCGATTTTCGCTGTATTAAATTGACCCTGATAACGATCTGATAATCTCAAATAATATTGAAATCATCTAGGATCTTCAAATGTACGTTTTGCCTCCTGATTTCCGACTTCCACCACAAAGCGGAAATTGAAAGTACATTAATAAAATGCATGGCATTTTATGAATATCCACCACAAAGCGGAAATTGAAAGGTCCCCCTCATCCCTTGTTTTCCTCGATCTCCTGAGTATATTATCTTTCCTCATCATCTCCACCATCTGAGCGGACACTTTCCTCAAGGTGCCTACCTTGAGGGTTAGATGAAACACTTGTTTCATCGCCACCGCGAAGGGTAGACGAATCTCCGGATTCGTCGCAATCTCATCTGTAGTATAGCCCTCATACTCTTCCAGAATCACTCTTGCAGAGTCTCCGGTCTGGTCCATAACAAACCTTGTATCCCTTCCCATCCTCTTCGATAAACGGATGTAGGTGCGTCTTAGGGCGTGGAAAGGGATGTGCTTTCGAATGTTCGTTCTCATCAGGATCATCTGCAACCTATTGTATGCTGTTCTGCCAGAGAATTGGAATATATACCGCTGATCCCTGGGAAGCGACCTGATGTACATCTTCAAGGTCTGCACAAGCTCAGGAGGGAGTGAGACCATCCATAATCGATCCTTCTTCTCCTCCCAGAACACGATCTTGTTATTTTGAAGATCAATTCTGTTGATCTCTATCTTGACGATATCGCTCCTCCGGATCCCGGTTGCAACTGCGATCTCGATCAGAGCCTTCTCCTCCAGGGTTTCGCAAACATCGATAAGTTGTTGAACCTCACTAAAAGTAAGGCTCTCTTTCATCTTCTTCAGACCTGAATAATCAACCTTGATGTCCTCTCCCTGGAAATCTACCTTATACTTACGTTTCCTATCTTTTCGTGGCATAAATGATCTATTGACCGACCCTGATTTGATTTTTTCTATTTGCCTGGGACATCCAGTTTTAAACCTCATTGATCCAGAGGAGGTTCATGGTGTGCCTCATGGAGCACTGGATCTCCTGCAATTACCTCTCTTCCAACCATTCGAGAACTGCCCTTGAGAGGGCGATCCTTCTATCGGTGAAAGAGTGGTCAGAATCTATCATTACGCTCTTCAGGTCTACCTGCCCGTTCCCCTTCAACGCTTCAAGAACGGGCAGGTGATGAAGCTCCGGTATGGAGACCGTATCCCTTTCCGCCCCTACAAGCAGAACCCTCTTTTCCTTCAGATCGGAACATCTCAATGAGATGTCGAACTCATCCCCCGCCCCCCATATCTCGTCGAACACGTCGTCCACCGTGACGCCCTTAAGAGGCCGAGTCATCTCCTTCAGGTCCCGTTCGATCAGTTTCTTAGTCAGCCTATCCCTTCCAAGTTCCCCCAGAGCGGAGAAATTGAAAGGCGCGATCGCACCGATCTCCCGGAGCCCATCATCCTCAAGCCCCGTAAGGAGGGCTGCCCAGGCACCCATGGAGTGACCGATCAGGACTATTCGGCCAGTATCCACGCCGAGCCTTCTGGCCTTTCTCCCATCCCTCAGGAACGACAGGGCGGTTGAAACATCTTCAAGCACGTTATGAAAGCTGAAATCCCCCTCGCTACCCCACGACCCCCTGTAGTGGAATATCAGGACATTCCACCCGGCCCTGCACAGGACCTGGCCGAGGTCGAAGTTCCTCTCGTGGCCCGGAAACCCGTGAAGGATCACGGCGGTTGGATGCCTCCCCTTTCCCCGTGTCCGGTACATCATGCCGTACAGGTCCGACCCGTGGCTGTTCATGATGATATGCTCTATCCTGGTTGGTGTAATAATATCGGACCCTGGAATGTCCTCGGATACGGGGTCAAACATGGTAGGCTTCCTCACACACCAATTCCATCGGGGATAAATAACCCTTGGGCCGATCATTGATATATCGGGATGACATAGAAAAGGATAGAGAAATACTGGAGGATCGCTCCGCCCAGAACAAATACGTGCCACAGGGCGTGATTGAAGGGGATCTTCTTCATCAGGTAGAATGGGATCCCCAGGGAATACAGGGCCCCTCCCAATCCCAGAAGGATCAGCCCGTTGGTTGGAACCATCTCAAGTACCGGCTTGAAGACCAGGATGATGCACCAGCCCATCGCGAGATATAACATGGTGGAGACCCAGTTGTACTTACCCGCAAAGAACACCTTCCACACCGTCCCCAATATAACGGCCCCCCACAGAACGCCCATCAGGGTGAACCCGATCCAGCCCCTCAGGTAGGTCAACAGGAACGGGGTGTACGTCCCCGCGATGAGAATAAAGATGGAAGAGTGGTCCAGGATCTTGAAAACCTTCTTGGACCTTTCACCCTGCAGGCTGTGGTACATCGTGGAATTCGCGAAGAGCAATACAAGTGAGGCCCCGTAGATCGTACAGCTGACCACGTGCCAGGCGGTTCCATACATGGCTGAAAAGACCACCAGGAGAACCAGACCAGCAACGGCAAGTGCCCATCCCACACCGTGGCTGATGGAATTGGCGATCTCCTCCCCTATTGGGTAACTCCTTGCATTGGCCACGGCCATGGATGGCCATGCTCCATTATCAATTTAACCTTTTCGCCGTTTTACAGAAAATATGGCAATTCACATAA
Source organism: Thermoplasmata archaeon (assembly GCA_023145185.1). Classification (GTDB taxonomy): domain Archaea; phylum Thermoplasmatota; class Penumbrarchaeia; order Penumbrarchaeales; family Penumbrarchaeaceae; genus JAGLEG01. The sequence continues at coordinate 43 of JAGLEG010000374.1, read as the reverse complement.
TATTGCACATAATAATTTAATAATACTTTCCTTTCCAACAAAA
>JAGLEG010000373.1 GCA_023145185.1 Thermoplasmata archaeon | reverse complement strand
CTAATAAAAAAGTCCGGAAAATCCCTGATTTTCCAAGGACCTGAATGTTTAAGAGGTAATCATCAATAAGCTTAAAATTCAGATATTATCGATTTTTTATTTATATCAAACTGGGATGGATTTGAACCTCTCTCTTCATGATTGGTCGGCCAGGTTCACTTGTCTGCTTAGGCAGCAGATATATATCAACCTAACAGACAAGCATGAAAAATCCATGATTTTTCTATGAATCCATTCCCCGCTACTTTTTTATTAAGAAATAATTATTATATATTTCTAATAAAAAAGTCCGGAAAATCTTTGAAATAAAATCTTTCTCAATTTACACCATCTTAACAGGCCCATAAAAAGATGGTTTTAATATGTTGAAACAAATATCCCGATGATCAAGATGAATGTTCAGAGATATGACGTCCTGATTACATCCGCCGGAGTCGCATCAGCGGTAAATGTTATCTCCTCCCTGAGATCAGCACCTGATGTACAGTTGAGGATAGTGGCTGGCGACATGGACCCATTGGCTCCAGGACTTTTCCTAGCGGATAGTTCATACGTTCTTCCTCCCATATCTGAAAGCGGTTACATCGAAAAGCTCAACATCATCGCCCAGAAGGAGAAACTGGACTACCTGATCCCGATATTTTCCAGGGAGATCGAACTGGTATCATCCAGGATCGATACACTCCGGGATAACGGCCTTAAATGCATGGTACCGGGAACTTCCTCTCTATCCATCGTTAACGACAAGAAGAAGTTCTCGAAATGGCTGATCTCAAAAGGGATCCCTGGACCAGTACCTATAGATCCAAATGAAGGACCCTATCCTCTTTTTGTAAAACCCAGGAGGGGAAGTTCAAGCAAGGGTGCGAGGTTGGTACCCAGCATGGGTGAGCTGGGCGATGTAGACATCACCTCAAACGTTTTCCAGGAATATATCGAGGGAAAGGAGTACACTATTGATTTTCTCGCCTCAGAGAACCATGAACTGATGGCTGCCGTTCCAAGGGAGAGGATCGAGGTAAAAGATGGTAAAGCTGTCAAGACCAGAACGGTAACACTGCCGGAGGGTGTGGATATCCTCAGAAAGATCGTAAAGGATCTGCAATATAAGGGGCCGGGAAACCTTCAGGTGATAAAGGGGAAAAAGGGATTGATGGTGATCGAGCTAAACCCAAGGTTTGCCGCAGGTGGCCTTCCACTTGCAACGGCATCTGGTCCGAACATGCCATTAATGCTCCTGGAGATGCTCAGTAAAGGTACGATCGATCCGGTAATGGAATATCGGTCCAACCTTATCATGGTAAGGTATCTCTCCAACATATTCATAGAGGAACGGAATGGTTCATTAAAACGGATATGAGTTCAGAGAAAGTCCTTTTTGATCTGAAGAATTGAATCCGCGAATATATCTATCTCCTTTTTTGTATTGTAGACGTAGAAGGAAGCCCTTGCGGTGCTCTCAACCCTGTTTCCGTTGAACCAGGAGTGAACGCAGTGTCTTCCGGAACGCATTGCAATGCCCGCAACCTCATCAACGATCATCGAAATATCGTGTGCGTTCAATCCAAGTATCTGGAAGGGAAATATTCCCCCCCGGTCCGCAGGATCTTCAGGGCCGACTATATCAACTTCATCGCCAAGAAGCTTTGTGGCATATCTGTTAAGTTCGATCTCGTGAGAATGGATATCGTCAAGCCCCACGTTCTTAATATATTTTAAGCCGGCTCCCATGCCGATCATTCCCGCATAGTTCTGAAGGCCCGCCTCGAACTTATGTGGTGGTTTGAGGAAATCAACTCTATCATAGGTGGTCTCCTGTACGGTATCACCACCCACGATAAATGTATCCATCTCCTCCAGTATCTCCATCTTACCCGCCAGAACCCCGGTACCTGTAGGGCCACAAGCTTTGTGCCCCGAGAAGGCCAACAGGTCAATATCGGTTCCTTTCATATCCAGTGGCATATGAGGGATGGATTGGGCACAGTCAAAGAATACCGTTGCGCCGGCGTCATGGGATATCTCCACGATCTCCTTGATCGGAATAGACCTCCCATCCAGATTGGAGATGTGTACCATGGCTACCAGTTTAACGCCCTTTACCATCTGCTTGAATAGCTCCAAGTCAAATGAATGGTCCTCCTTTGAGGGAACGTGGTCGTAGATGATCCCTTTTGTATCCCTGGCTTTCAACCATGGGACCAGGTTGGAATTGTGTTCGTGATCGGTACCCAGAACCTTGTCTCCTTTCTTGAAAGGAAATGAGTTTGAAAGAAGGTTTATGGATTCTGTGGTGTTCTTGGTAAATATGATTCCGTTCCTGCTGGGTGCGTTGATAAATTCCTTTGTGATCTTTCTGGCATTATCATACTCCTGGGTGACTCTTGAACTTATGGAATGGAGTGACCTGCCTCCGCATCCGCTGTACTCTGTATAATACTCGATGATCTTATCAAGGACAACTTTTGGTTTCAGGGTCATGCAGGCGTTGTCGAAATAGATAAGCCCCTTGTCTTGCTCTTCCCTGTCGAGCATGGGGAAGTCCCTTCGATATCTATCTGGGTTCATGAGTGGATCTCCTGTATTTTATATATAATAGGAACTATAAGAAAAAGTAATAGATTATGAGGGGCGGAAGGAGGAATATCAACATCAGGAAATATGTGACCTTGCTCCATTTCCAGATCTTGGAACCATCAAAAGGCATTATTGGCACCATATTGAAGCATCCAATAAAGAAATTGATCAGTGAAATGAATATTACCCCGCGTCCAAAATATTCGAAAGAGAAAAGAAACAGGATAATACCCGTTGCTAAGAATATGATCCCCATCAAGAGGTTGGTCAATGGACCTGCAAGTGATATTATGCCGTTCTCCTTCCTTGTTGGCCTCCCGTAAATAATTACCGCACCAGGGGCAGCAAAAGCCCATCCGAGGATCACTCCCACAAAGAAGGCGATGTATAACCCTCTTTTTGAGTAGGTGAAACCGGCAGGAAAACCAAAGAAATTTCCTGCGATCTTGTGTGCCAGCTCATGTAAGGCAAAGGCGGATAAAACCGCGATCAAAGCGAAGGGAAGCGTTTCAACAAGCCTGATCAGATCGAAATTACCCCCTATCAATCCGTTTCCAGAAAAAGCAAATGCAAAGACGAGAGTAAGTACTCCGATGGCTATAGAAAGTGATTTGATCTCATCGGAGGTGAACCTGATACCAACCCTATTTCCCTTTCTGGACCTTCCACCATAGACAGTATTTCCATCGGATGCAACAAATATTCTCTCATCGTGGCCTCTTATCAAGATTCCCCCACAGCTTTCTTTCCTCAATATAGAGGAGGTCATTGATGAAATTTACCCCATACAAGGATCAATCCTCAATACCATCTATCCGGGATTTGGCATTCTCCTTCGTAAGGTTGAATGCCATGAGAACGTATTTTAGCGCCCTGATGTCTATCTCCTCTTCCGAGATATTGGGATACATTGTGCTGAATTTATGTGCCGAGTGGTAATAGCTGTTTGCAAGGTCGGAGAGGTACATTGATGAGTTCTCCTCATCTATCTCGGATGCCTTGAGGAAGCACTCCTCCCCTTTTTTTAGTATGCCATATTCAAAGCAAAAGTTTCCATAAGAGGCGTAATAAAGTGGATTGTCGCCGCTTAGATCACACGCTTTTTGATAATATGAGGCGATCTCCTGGATAGTGAGCTTGGGTATGGCAATAGAGGACTCTGCCATGCCAAAATGGGCCTCTGCAACTTCCTCATGGGTTTTCATAATCTTTTTGAATGAATTGAAGGACTTCTTGAAGTCCCCGGCTGCCAGTTGCATGTTGGCCTTTTCAAGACCTTTCTGAATATCATCTGCGACCATTTGATCTACTCCCTTCTACCATTACTGCGTCCTTGATTAAAAAACTGACGCTTCCATTTCATATTATTATTTGCAATTACGGGTTATTGGACCACTTCTATTCGAAATTCTCGAACTCCTCAAATTCCTCGATATCATCCAGATCCCCGTCGTCATCGAATACTATGTGTTCATCGTCGACCTCCTGCGGGAATCGATCTTTTCTACTACCCTTTTTTCCAACTTTATCGGTGGATAAGATCTCATCTGAATCATCCCATGAAGGTATCTCCTCCTGATCATCCCACGATCTGATCTCCTCATCATGGGGAAGATCAACCACCGGCACCTCTGAAGGGGGAGGATGTCTCGTATCCTTCTTTTTTTCTGGCCTCTTCTTATCTTTTTGAACAGGGTGATCCGACCTCTTTTTATCGATCTTTTCGGGTGTTTTGAACGTATCTATATCCCTGGTTAATACCTTCTTGGTTGATCTGGACATCGGTCTAATATATCCGGAATCTTCCCCGGATACACCATTGGTGGATCGAATTGTTGATGGGGCGGGTGCAGAAGTATGTAACGGGGCACCATGTACGTGCGTCTTTGCATGTGCATGGCCATGCGTTTGTACTTGAGGGAGAAGAGCTGAGATCTGAATCTTTCTTGGCTTGCCGGGAGCTTTTGTGATCTCCTTCTTTTCCTCTCTGTTTCGTTTGGTCCTGTTTACAAAGATCAGGATCACGATGATCAATATAATGAGAAGGACCATGATTCCAATTATCATCGGGGCCGATGAACTCTCGTTATCAGGTTTTTCACCTATTCCCCCTTGTGAATTAACGAAGAAATCCCATGTCTGGGTATTCGTGTTTCCTGATCCATCTGTGGCCCTTATTGAGATGTAATAGTCACCCTGGGCCAATTTATCCGAGGTGTATCTATCACCTAACAGGGCCTCCCTGAAACCATTTCCATCATCTATCTCTATCTTCAGTTCAGAAGACCCATTATCTTCCGTTGACCAGTATATTGAGGCCCTACTGTCCTTTATTAAAGTTCTATCCCAATCGATGGTGATGGTTGGAGGTGTTAGATCGACAACAAGGCCGTGGGATATGGAGAATATATTGCCAACCATGTCCTCAGCCTTGAGGTAGAATTCGTGACCCCCCTCCTCCACCTCTATGGTAATGGATGTTTGATCTAGCAGGAGGTCATGCTCGGTCTCTCCGTAACCGAACACAAGAGCTTTCAAATATTGTTCCGTGATCTTCCAGGAGAAATCAAGTGAACTTACATTGGTGAAATATTCTGGCAGCCCTATCCATTTAATATCGGGTTTGGTTCTATCGTTGTATATGGTCACACTATCTGAATTGGAGTTGCCTGCGAGGTCCATCACGGTGATCATGAATACGTATTCCCTCTCTTTGGGCGTTGGATACTCGTAAAAAGTGGAATCTATCAGATCAACAAAGGTGTGTCCATTCACCGTGAGGTTGATCGACCCTATTCCATTGGATTCCGTGATCTCCCAGTTGATCTTTACGTAGTTACCATTGGTGTACGTTCCATCGAGAGGAGATGTAATGGTAACGGTTGGTCTTTTGCTGTCGATATTAAAGCTCAAAAGGCCATATCCCATATTTCCAGCATTATCGATGGCTGTGATCTCGAAACTATGTGCGCCTTCTTCAAATATACCGTTGTATATGGTGGAGTTACCATAACCCTCCCATTCACCTTCATCGATCCTTACCAGGAACTCCTTGATGCCAAACTCGTCCTCTCCTCTCCAGGTGATGCTTACCTCTCCATCGTTGAACATTGAATTATTCGATGGAGACCTGAAGAACACCTTTGGGTCGATCGTATCCTTTATGACCGTGGTGGTTGCCTCGGCATAGTTCTCAAATCCGTCCTGAAGCCTAAGTGTGATAAGGTATTCACCATCTTTATGGAGTTTAAATTGATATTCGGCAGCCCCCTCAATATCAATATAATTGGCGTTCTCACCGATCTTGATAAGAGATGAGGTCCAGTTAAGGGGCCCGCTGTATTTCCACTTGAGAGCATGGTCCCTCTCTCTGGTATAGGTATGATCCGATGGTTCTATTAGTTCGAACCTTAGATCGGGCCCAAGGAACAGGGGGATGTGAAATATCGCCTCATTACCGGCCATGTCAAAAGCCTTGATATCACAGATGTGTGGTCCGGTGCCATATATCCATATGGCGTTGGATTCACCGGTGTTATCTATCCAATCACCATCATCGAAT
>JAGLEG010000372.1 GCA_023145185.1 Thermoplasmata archaeon | reverse complement strand
GCGATGAGATCATCCTTCCAGACAGGGTCACTATCTTCAACGTGAACGACCCTCCTTTTATCCTCGGGGCCTCGGCATTGAACTGCTGGGAGGACGAGCTTTTCTTTTTCGATATGGACGTTGCGGACCACGATCCCGAGGACACCCATACTTGGCATGTTGACACCGACGCCCTCTTCCTCTCAATTGACCGATCCACCGGCAATCTGTCCGGTACGCCGGGAAACCAGGATATTGGCCCATATTTCGTGACCGTCACGGTATCCGACGCCGGTGGTCTGACCGATGAGATAAGGTTCAACCTCACCGTTCAGAACGTGAACGACCCTCCGTTAATGCTCCACACCCTCCCCGATGAGTTTTTGGAGGACGTCCTCATTGACATTGAACTTGAGGCCCTGGACGTTGATCCCACCGACGATGTTATTCTCTGGAGCATGAGTACGAACTGCTCTTTTCTGACCCTTGGTAAACTTGATGGGACCCTGAAAGGCACCCCGTGCAATGACGATGTCGGCTACCATTATCTTGTTCTGAACGTATCTGATGGCCTGGGCGGATACAGTGAGATGAACCACACTTTTCGTGTTGTGAACACCAACGACAGACCCGAGGTGGTCAACCCCGCCATCGTGATCCGGATCCACGAGGATGGCGTCCACTACGAGAGCCTGTTGCCCAAATGGTTCAACGATGTAGATGGTGATCCTCTGGAGTTCCAGCATACCGTCCCTTCGCACTTCATACTATCGATAACTGATGATGATGTTCTCGTTATCGAGACGTTGAAGGATTACAACGGTGATGAGATGATCACGATCGTCGCCTCCGACGGTGAATTGAATGTTGAGTGGAGTTTTTCGGTTCAGGTCCTTCCCGTGAACGACGCCCCCACCAACGTTTCAATAATTCTGAAGAAGGATCGTTTCGCCAAGGGTGATGAGATCGTTCTCACCGGCTTTGCCGACGACGTTGACCTTGTTTACGGTGATGAGCTCACCTACCGCTGGTACACCTATGACGGCTCCCTCCTGGGTACGGGTCGTCTTCTCGATCTTGACCTTGATGTTGGCATCCACGAGATAATTCTAAACGTGACCGATCAGGAAGGGTCCGGTATCCAGACGAGTGTATTTATCGAAGTATACGAGGAGACTACCTTCATGGGGGCCTACGGCGCCCTCCTTATCGTTCTTTTGGTCATTTTTCTTCTCATAATATTCGGCGTGATCATCTTCGTTGTAAAGCGGAGTTTATCCCGAAAGGAGCGTGAGGAGTTGGAGAAGAAGGTGGACCCCGCTGATGAGCACCTCAGCATCGGTTCTGCCGGCAGCGTCTACTCCTCTTCGCTGTTGGGCGGCTCCTCCATGGTAAGGACGGAGCTTACCTCGATAATGAACGCCCCTGATGTCCTTCCTCCGCCCGTACCTGCCCCCGTACAGCAGACACAGGAGTACATCGGTGAGCTGCCTCCTGCCACTCAACCGCTTGCGGTGTCCGGTGGTTCCATGGAGTACGTGAGGCCAAATCCTCTTGTGAGTGATGGTTTCAGGGCCCCCCCTCCTTCCCTGACGGGTCCATTGGCCCCTCCTTCTCAATATCCGCAATCCCAGGAGGTGCCCCTTCAGGAGCGGGGAGACGTTCAATCCCCTGCTCCTGCTGAGTTTGATGCGGTTGAGCAACCTCATCCATTTCCTGACCCCGTTGTCGAGGAGGCCCCTCAGCAGCCCGAGGGTGAATTTCATCAGGATAATACCCATATCTGGTCTCCTGAGATGGTTGAAAGCCGTATGTCCAATGAGGCGAAATCTGCAGTTGAGCTGCTTCATGAGCTGAATCAGCTGAAGAACGAAGGTGCCATCACCGAGGAGGAGTACCAGATCCATAAAAAGAGATTGCTCAGAAAGATCTGAGATATATCTGGATCTCAAGTTCGTCTCATTTGACCCACCATACTTGCAGGGTCGAGATAACTTGGGGATACCAGGCCTATCCAATTACAACAGAATAAAAACATATTTCAATCAAACCGCTTCTAAACCACCGGATGGAAGACAAGCGGAGAGTTCTCGACGGGAAGAGGATATATCTCAGGCCACTCGAGGAAGCGGACGCGGATGACATCACGGAGAACGTGAACGATCCCGAGGTGGTCAAGTGGACGCTTCTCATACCCTACCCCTATCCCGATGACGGGGCGATACAGTTCATCAGGATGGCCGAAAAGAGCATGTTGGAGAGAAGCTCGTACATATTCGGCATCATACTGAAAAAGAGCGATAGGCTGATCGGGGTGATCAGCCTGGACAAGGTGGAGTGGACACACCGCGTCTCAAAGATCGGCTACTGGCTCGGCAAGGATCACTGGAATAATGGGTACATGACAGAAGCTACAGCCCTTCTCACCGCATTCGGCTTCGAACAGCTTGGCCTGTTCCGCATGGAGGCGGTGATCCTGGAGGGGAACGTCCGCTCCGCAAAGGTGCTGACCAAATGCAGGTTCAGGAAAGAGGGGATCGAAAGAAGCAGATATCAAAAGGATGGGAGAAGGTTCAATGGTACCCTCTACTCCCTTCTACCCTCGGACCTGGGTCGAGGGTAAAGGCCTTTTAATAGTGGCACGATGACCCCCTGTAGGTGCTACCATGTCAGTGGAAAGGGTGGGAATTTCATTCGAGCCAGAGCTTCTGAACAGCTTCGATCAACTGATAAAGGATAAGGGATACACCAACCGCTCGGAGGCAATCAGGGACCTTGTCAGAAAGGCCCTTGTGGAGGAGCAGGTGAGGGTGGGGACGGGGGAGGTAATAGGAACGCTCACCTACATCTACAACCACCATGAGGGGGACGTCAACAGGAGGCTGATGAACCTCCAGCACGACCATCATACCGAGATACTGTTCACATCACACGTTCACATGAGCCACGAGATGTGCCTGGAGGTCCTGATAGTAAAAGGGAAGGCCGGCAACGTAACCAGGCTCACCGACAATATCAAGGCAATAAAAGGGGTCAAGCACGGGGAGATGGTCATCACAAAGGTGTGACCTACTTCTTCCAGGGACAGTCCACCTGCTGTGGACACCGACGGCATCCTTTCTTTCTGGACGCGTAAGGGAGCCACACGAACCCTACAAGGCAGAACAGGATCAGCACTCCCAGTTTCAACGGGTCGAACTCCGTAACAAGCCAGTATATGCTGATAAGCGGTATGAACCACTGGATCGCCACGGCGATTATATTTCGTTTGAACGCTTTCTTGAAATCCGGCTTTTTCGCCTTCTTGAACAATCGCGCGGAGACAAGCCCGTGCCCGCTGGGACAGCCGTGGCTCCCGTAACCAAGGCAATTTGGGCAGATGGTCCCCCAGAACCACATCATACCCACAGCGCTTATGATGAGGTAAGAGAGGGATAACAGGGGGTGGCAGAGAAACAGGAGCACAGCTCCTATCAGCACCGTGAGCGCATGCGGCATGATCTCAAATATCTTGCCCATATCATCTTCTCCGTCTGATATAGATCATCAGGGCGGTGATAAGAATGGTCCCTAAAAACATGTGGGGCCCTATGGAGAGGTCCTCCTCAATATCATCCGGAGGTGAGAATATCTCCACGTTCGCCGTGGGCTCGTTGCAGGACAAACCGCCAACGATCAACACGCGTCCGTCATCCAATTGGGTCGCCGTGGACCATTTCCTGCCCATGACCACAAGGCTGGTATCCTTCCACGTATCACTCTCGGGATCGTAGTACTCAAATCCGCTGTGGCACATCCCGGTTGCACAGTTGGACCCGCACATGATCACCGCCTCGCCGCCGGGAAGTACCACGGAGAGTTGATTGTGACGGGGAAAGGCCATCTCCGAGGTCATCTCCCATCCATCCGCAACGGGATCGTATATCTCCCCGTCCTTCCAGTCGGGCAGTCCAGGTCCCGAGAAGCCCCCGCTCACCAGAACACGCCCGTCGTTCAGTAGCACCGCAGAATGGTATCCTCTTCCCCTATTCATGGGAGCGACTGCCTCCCATCTGTCCTCATCCGGATAGTACCTCTCGCAGGAGTCGAACGGCATCTTGTTCATGGCGTTGTGCCCGCCTGTGATGAGGATGGAGCCGTCCTCAAGTAACGTGGCCATGCACCTGGTCCTGGCAGCGTTCATGGGTGCTGCCTCTCTCCAGATGTTATCCTCGGGATCGAATATCTCGCACGAGGCCAATGCCCCCACCTCGTCGTTCATTCCCCCCATCAGGATCACCCTGCCATCGGGAAGGGCCAGGCTGGCCGGCCAGAACCTGCTTTTTCCCAACTCGGGACCCGCCTCCCACGTATCGGAAATAGGATCGTATATCTCCGTGGTTGAAAGCGAATACGCGGTGGTGCCGTTGTAATCCATGAGCAGGGATGGGTGCCCTTCCTCCGTTCCAACATATCCTCCGCTTACCAGCACCCTGCCGGAGGGAAGCAGCTCGGCGCTGTGCCTCATCCTCTCCTGTTCCAGGTCCGCCCCTGACTTCCATGAATCTTTATCAGGATCATATACCTCACAGGAGCCTATCGAGGTCCTCCCGTCGATCGTTCCCCCCACGACCAACACCCTCCCATCATCCAGAAGCGTGGCGGTATGGTTGTATCTGCTCAGGAGCATTGAACCCCCTTCCTCGATCGAGCCGAACTCCACCAGATCCCCATTAACGGGAACCGATGAGATCAGTATCAGGGCCGACAGGGCCATTGAAATGGCCATCATATTCACGTTCGATCGGTGCAAGGGACCTACCTGCCTATCTTCTCCTTCTACCGGTGGAAACGATGAGGAGGGATATCAATGTCGCCCCGGATATGGTGACATAAAGGGGAAGAGGCGTGTCCTCCGGCTCTCGATCCCCGTCCACTGGCTCATCATCAGTTGGCGTATCATCAGGCTCATCATCGTCCACCGGCTCGTCGTCGTCCACGGGGTCTACTCCACCCCCAATAAGAAGCCACGCGTCAACTCCTGTCCCCCAGGAGCAGGCGGCGCAGTCCAGCTGTCCATCCCCGTTGAAATCCCCGAAGTTGGCCCCATAGGGGTTGCCGCCGATGTCGAGCTCATCGTCCAGGACCTCGCTCCAGGAGGAGCCCGAGTTGAGGTATATATGGGCCTTTCCTCCGCTATTGCGGGCCCCGATAAGATCGGGGTGGCCGTTGCCGTCGATGTCGGCAAGCTCTATCTGCTGCCAGTCGCCGTTATCAGAAGGGAGGCCGCCGTTCATATCGGTCCAGGAGAACGAGGTACCCCCGCTGGAACCCCCACCGTTCCCTCTCCAGGCCCTGATACCCTTGCCTCTGGTCCCGCAGATCACGTCGTTGTTCCCGTCCCCGTCCAGGTCCAGGACCTTTATCCCGAACGCCTGGTCCACGTCCTTGAACTCGAGGGACTCCCAGGTCCAGGATGCAGACTGCACGTAGAGGCTGATACCGTCCCCGGTATATGGAGTGCTAACGATGTCGAGGAGCCCGTCGCCGTTGAGGTCGCCCACACCGATCCCATCCATCTCGTGGGATTCCCACTCCGGGCTGTATTCGGCCCAGGAGGATATGGACCCCGTCCCGTAATAGACCCTGACACCGCCGTTGAGGGAGACCACTATGTCATTGGTGCCATCTCCATCCATATCCGCGATCTCGACCTCGGCGGCCGAGTGGCCAACGTCGATCGTGTGGTAGAGAGAGAACACGCCACCTCCCATGTTCGTGTAGATCTCCACGCCGTTTGTGGACCCTTCGTACCATTTGGTGTGGAGGGGTGCCGCGATATCCATCTTTCCATCCCCATCCAGGTCCCCCAACCCCAGGGCGCCGTAGTATTTGCCGGATGAGCCGCCAGGGAGCCCGGAGCCGAACTCGTTCCATTCCCCCTGGGATGTATCGTACTCGTAAGCTCTTATACCGGCCGTCTTGGGTGAGCTCCTCCCCGCCCCGCCCAGGTAGATCTCGTCCAGGCCGTCACCATCGGAGTCCCACACCTCAACGGCGGTGAAGGACGCATCCGAGGGGAGGCCATCCGAGACCTTCATCTTGCCGGTTATGGCGCCGTCCATGCCAACGGGCAGGACCATCATCAAAACGAACGTTACAGCCATGGACATACCAAAGAACCTCAATAGCGACCGCATCATATCACCTGTTTCTACCCTCCATGGGCTATTATTACTCATGGACCGTAATGTTGGATCACTCCGGCAGGGGCTCGGCAGCCTCTTCTTCCGTGGCGGAGATCTCCTCATCAGGAAGTTCCGGCTCTGCCTCATCGGGGAGCGGGTCCTCTTCCAGGTTGGGCTCCTCTATCTGCCCCTCTTCCCCTCCTATTTCTCCCTCAAGTGGTTCATCGGATGGTGGCTCGATATCTCCCTCCATGACCCCTTCCTCCATTGGAGGTTCCATCTCCTCATCGTCCAGGTATTGGTCGTCCATCTCCTCCGGGAGATCGTCCTCCGATCCCATCTCCTCCTCGCTCTCCTCCATCAGGTCGGGTGGGGCGATATCCTCGTCGTCTCCCCTCCTCATGAACAACACCAGGCCGATGATGATGGCCAGAACAACCAGCACGATCAGGATCAGTGCGATGGTCATCGCCGTGTTGTCCTCTTCTTTATCGGTTTTGTTATCGTCCACGGGAGGCTCGTCGTCGATGGGCGTTTCATCCTCCTTCTCAACCTTTGGGATGCCCCCTTCGATCAGCACCGATCCATCCGCCTGGACGTAGAGGCGGAATGGATCATAGGGCCGTTCTCCGTCCACAAGGACGTGGCAGAAATAGCTTGCCACAGGGACGCCCGGCGAGAACTCTGCGTTCCCGTCCTCGTCCGTTGTGGACGTGAAATCCTGATCGGTGGCATTGACGATGGAGATAGTTATCTCCGCTCCAACAAGTGGAGTATCATCATCATACAGGAATGGGCCTATCGTGGGGCTGACCATCGGGACCACTGGAACCTCCTCGATGGTAACGTGAACCGTTGAGCTCCCACTCAGGTTCCCGTCGTCATCCCTCACCTGCAGGGTGAACACGTACGTGCCTGCAGCCTCGGGTGTGAAAGTGGGCGCCTGGGGGTTCGAAAGATCGAGGCCAACGGTGTGGCTCGTG
>JAGLEG010000371.1 GCA_023145185.1 Thermoplasmata archaeon | reverse complement strand
ATGCCCTTCATTCTGGAGTGAATGTTATGAAAAAACTGGGCTTTAACTTTCTCTTTATGACCCCGAGAAGATTCAACCGCTCCGACATCAAGGCGGTATCGGAGGCTATCGGGACCGTTCTGCTTTTGGGGATATCCGTAACACTTGCCGGCAGCGTCGCCCTCTGGACGGCGCAGATAGACCCGGGAGAGGAGGGGTTGTACGTAGACCTGTGGGCGGACGTTCAGGGGGACGACCTCGTTCTGATGCACAAGGGAGGAGATCTTCTTACCGGAGCGTCCACAACGGTCAAGATAAACAACCTCGACGGGTCTCTTGCTTACGAGGCCACCTACACGGACCATACGACAGATGTCAGATGGGACCCTGGTGATGAGGTATCCATCGACCTGGAGGATCCGGCCGGGGATGGGTCACTTCCAGCCGTTACCGACATATTCGACGTTATAGTGATAACCCCCATGCCCAGCGGGGTCCTCACCGTAATTTTGAGCAACAGGCTCTACAGGACCAACACCGCCTCCGGCCTCCCGGACCTTGCGATAACGCAGGTAGTTCTGATGGATGGTGTTACGCCGATTACCAGGATGAACGACGATGGCACATACAATATCAAGGTCGTGGTGAAAAACTTTGGCGCTGATATGACCACGCAGTTCTTCTCATCCGGAGCCGATAATACCGTTACCAATCTCAGGTTGTTCGATTCCGAGGAGTCGATAGATCTCGTAAATGTTGAGATGTTACATCATGACGATTCAACAGGAACTGATCTTTCTGAGGGCGATGTTGGTTTTGGGGTGATGGAGACAGATGATCACTTCGAGGCCACTTTTACCTGGACCCGAACTTCAGCCAATCCCAGGGCACTCGGGTCTCACACTCTAAATGTGAAGGTCGTACCCTTCTTTGACGGCGAATTGAACTATCGCAACAACTACGTTGAAAGGGACTACACCGTCGATAAATTGGTAATCCCAGCGCCCATTTTCGGACCAGATCCTGGCATCTATGACATATCATTCTCCAACGATGCCCCAAGCAGTGGAGAGGAGGTGACCGTTACTGTCATCGTCCAGAACTCTGGAGATAGACCTTTCAACAGCTCTCAAGGTGTCAATATGATCGTTTCCACCTGGAAACCGGAGGTTCACTCGACCGTTGAATTTTTCGTGACCCCTTACTCGTATGATTGGAGGGTCGATTACATGGGACATTACGGCGAATGGAGGTCCGAGAGTCCAACCGTTGAACTCGTGGATGATGACACGTTCCCAACATGTGTAAAGACCGATATTGAGCTCCTGCCCGGAGCCTATTTCTTCTACTATTTTACCCTCGAAGCGCGTGTGGATGTTCCCGGTGGCGAACAATGGGTCTAT
>JAGLEG010000370.1 GCA_023145185.1 Thermoplasmata archaeon | reverse complement strand
TAACTATCCGATATTCAAGAGGGAGAAGACGGTGGACCCATTGGTCTACCAGTTCGAGACGGATGTGCTCTTTTTTCCGCTGGAGATATCCTCAATGCTCGAGGGGAACAGCATCATCCGACTGGCCATGTTCACGAGCCCGGATATCCCACTGGACCTTTCGGTGTTGGATGACGTCCTAACCTATCGTCACAGGTCGTATGAATTCGTATCCTCAGAGATCCTGTCATACATCGATACAGGCATCCACGACATGTTTCCAAATGGGGCCATACACGAATACTATGTCTTCAATCTCCCCCTCTCAAGGGTGAGGGGAGATGTAATAATTCCCCGGGACGATATGATCTCCTGGGCTGATACCTTCAACGAATATCTCAGATGGAATTTCGATGCGAATATCTATCACATACCCGAGCTCGACCTCATCATCTATGAAAAACGAAATAGTAGGGGTCTTGTAATATGCTGCAGGGATTTCGAAGATGGGGAGTTGGCGTGGGAATGGGTCATTCCCTGCGAACCCTACGATCCTCCCCATTATTTCGGTATGTTCGTTGAGGATATCGACCAGGATGGGAGCAGGGACATTCTTGTCTATGCCAAGGATTCCTATAATGACGACCTCTCCATCGTCCGATTGGACCCGCTGACAGGAGAGAAGATCGAGATCGAACTGCCGGAGCTTGATTTCATACCCGAAAAGGGTCAGGTCTTCATGGATTCAAATGGATCGAAATATTTCGGTTTCCTGTCGGAATACAAGATGATCGTTATAGACCCTGAAACGATGAACTGCATCGCAACCCTTGAGATGCCTGAGACGGACGGTGACAATGGCCGACCCAGGATCCCACTGAACGATTATGCAATGCATACCTGGGATGGCATAGGTAACGGATTATCATTCCGGGATGGCTATCACAGATACGCCTGGTCTCCCTTCCATCAACTATCGGAGGAGGAGAGGAACAGTTCGGGATTCTGCGATGACAACGTCATCTGGCAGCAGGATTTCTTCCTCCAGTTCGAGCTTGTACGCGATGGAATAACCTACTGGTTCGGTGCGAGATGGGTCGGCCATGAATATGAGACATTGTTCATTTACGATCCCGATACAGGCTATCAGCTGGAAGAGGTATCCTACGAGGAGTTCCCCGAGTTGAAGGATTGCCTTGAATATCTTGTATTTGACTTCGATGATAACGGTGAGGACGAGCTCATAGCCATATACAATGACAGGTCCCAGGATGAAATGACATTTCACATCGCCTGCCTCGATCCAATATCCGGACGGAGATACTGGGACACGGAATTGATCCTGGGGGACTACTGGTTCAGAGGATTGAAGGTGGTGGACCTCGGTGGGGATGGAACGCCTGTTTTTATCATCCACTCCAAGGACACCGTCAACGTCGTTGACAGTGCGGATGGGACCATTATCTGGTGGGAAAGTGACAGCAGGCTTCTTGAGGGCAATCCAGACCTGAATGGAGATGGCAGAAA
>JAGLEG010000037.1 GCA_023145185.1 Thermoplasmata archaeon | reverse complement strand
ATGACCTTCCAAGAGGTTCCATACTCTCCTCATCAAATGATGATCTAATGGTAGGAGACGAGCTGGAGGTTCTCGTGAGGATCTCTGATCACTGGAAGGAACCCCTCTCTGCTGGAATGCGTTTTCACCTCAGCCTCTCGCTTCAGTTCGTTCCTTTCCTTCTGGAGTCCAGCAGGAACGAGGGTGACCCAGACAGTATCATCTGGAAGATCAGATCCGAATCTCCCTTGTGGTACAGAAAAAAGGATAGGATCTCCCTCGTATTCCTGGACTCAAAGAGCTTCAGGGTCTTCGGGTCCGCCGAAATAATTTAGATAGTTTGACACCTTTCCCCACACAGGAAAGAACACATAGGGGGCATGGAGAAATATGATGGAGATCGGGCTTGTTGGAAAGCCAAATGTGGGAAAATCTACCTTCTTCGAGGCAGCGACGTTGGCGGGTGCGGAGATCGCAAATTACCCGTTTACCACGATCAAGGCGAATATGGGCATGGCAGCTATCAGGGGTAGTTGCCCATGCACCGATCTGGATGTGATATGTTCTCCAAAGAACTCCACATGTAGTGGCGGAACTCGCATCATACCCGTCGAGCTCCTGGATGTGGCAGGACTGGTACCAGGCGCCCATTCCGGAAAAGGGCTTGGAAATCAGTTCCTCGACGATCTCAGACAGGCGAGCGCTCTGATCCACGTCGTGGATATCTCCGGCTCCACCGATGAAGAGGGCAATCCTGTTGATAGAGGTTCACACGACCCCATGGGTGATATGGAATTCCTTGAGCGTGAGATCGATCTCTGGTTCGACAATATCATCAGCAGGGATTGGACGAAGTTGAGCCGTACCACAGAATCTATGCACGGCAAGATCGAGGTGGGACTTAGCGAGAAGATATCCGGATTGGGGATCAATGTGCATCAGATCTTCGATTCGATAATCGAACTTGGATTGGATAGGGCCAAACCCACCAAATGGTCCGAGGAGGATCTGTTCTCCCTGTCGTCTACCTTGAGAAAACGGGCAAAACCAATGATCATCGCTGCCAACAAGGCAGATAAATTGGATGAGAACGATGTGAAAAGGCTTCCCGAGAAGGTGAACAATATCTCCATCATCCCCACTTTCGCAGAGGCCGAGCTCGCATTGAAAAGAGCTGAACATGCAGGTATGTTAGATTATCTCCCGGGGGAAGGAGAGTTCAAGATCAAGGATCCTTCCTCTCTAAGCCAGGCTCAGACGAAAGGATTGGACCGCATACATGCTATTTTGGACGCCCACGGATCCACCAATGTCCAGAAGGTGCTTGAGAGTGCCACCTACGATCTGTTGAATTTGATCGTGGTTTATCCGGTGGAAGATGAACATAAATATACCGATCATGACGGAAGGATACTCCCGGATGCGCACCTTGTTCCGCTGGGGTCCACTGCAAAAGACCTCGCCTACAGGGTTCACACGGACCTTGGAGACCATTTCATCAAGGCCATCGACTGCCGCACCGAGATGACGATAGGCCACGATCACCAGCTCAAGAATGGAGACGTGATCAAGATTCACGCTAATAGATGAGGAGAATACAGGGGCATTCATATTGAGAACTCGTTTCTTGGCCGTAAGCGGACGCTACCGCAAAGAGGATGATGGGGTTACTCTGGAGCTATACGGTAGATGCGAGGATAACCGATCCATAACGGCCTTATACCGTGGGTTCTGGCCTTATTTCTTCATTGTTGAACCGGGTGAGGAGGTCAAGCAGGACCTGAGCAACGACCCTATGGTACGTGAGCTTCGTGAGGAATCCTTATGGGAGACAGGGAAGGACCGAAGATGCCTGAGAGTTGAGATCACCTACCCCTTCGAGGTGCCCAAATACAGGAAAAGATGGCAGGAGAAAGGATACAGGATCCTTGCTGCGGACATACCCTTCGTCTACAGATATTTCTACGATCTGGACCTGGGCACCTACCTGCAGATCGATGGGCAGGAGGTGAATTCGAACAGATATTCCACTGATCTGGTCATGGACATCAGCGATATCAAGGCCGTGGAGCCTTTCGATGTGAGGCTTAAGGTCCTCTCATTCGATATTGAGAACTCCATCAAGACAGGGGAGATCTATACGATCGGCTATTCCGTATCTGAATTTCCCCTTCCAGCAGGAGATGTCTCTGGTTCATCTATCGCTCTTGACCCTAAAGAGGGGTGGGGCGCCTTGGAGGGAGAGAGGAAGATGATAGATGATCTAGCCTCCGTGATCCGTGATGAGGACCCTGACATCATAACGGGCTACAACATAGACGGATATGATATACCTCACGTTCTTAAAAGGGATAATATCCTGGATGGGAAAGGTTTGAACTGGGGCAGGGACGGAGGTATGATAGAAAAGGTGGGATATCGGACCTGGAAGATAACTGGAAGGATAGTTGTCGATGCGTGGTGGGAGGCGAAAAAGGCATTCAGGCCAAAGAAAGAGACGTTAATGGCCGTATCCAGACTACTTCTGGGCGAAGGTAAGGACGATATAGACACCTCCAGGATCGAGGAGGAGTGGGAAACCAGGAGGGAGGAGGTTATAAGGTATTGTGTAAAGGACTCGGTTCTTGCCCTTAGGATACTGAACAAGACCAACTCGATCCAGAGGGGCATGGAGCTAGCCTACGTCGCACGACTGCCCCTGGTCGATGTCCTAAGCGGAACGACATCCACACTTATCGATTCTATCCTCATCAGGAAGGCTGATAGGGCTGGGATCGGGATCCCCTTGACAAAGCATGAAAAAAAGAGTTCCAAGATAGAGGGAGCCTACGTTCACGCCGTTGAACCCGGACTTTATGATTGGGTGGTTGTCCTTGATTTCAGATCGATGTACCCCTCACTGATGATCGAGAAGAACATCTGTTTCACCACCTTCACCCGGGATGCGGAAGCTGGCAACACAACGCCGCTTGATGATGTCTTCTATCTACCCAAGAATAAAAGGATGGGCCTCGTTCCAGATATTCTTCAGGACCTCATGGACCAGAGACAGGATGCCAAGTCGAGGATGAGATCTGCAAAGACCGAGGATGAGTCCAGGTTCCTTGACGGATTGCAGGATGCGATCAAGGTGCTGATGAACTCATTCTACGGGGTCTTTGCATCATATTTCTACAGGTTCACCAA
>JAGLEG010000369.1 GCA_023145185.1 Thermoplasmata archaeon | reverse complement strand
CTCAATGTTGGGAGAAGCCTCACTTCGGTACTCACCTGTATTCATATATCAAAGTTAGGCTGCATCAGATCATAGGAACCCGTGTTTCTGTAGCAACATGAGGTCCTCTGTGGAGATCTTATCGCCTTTCTTGAACCTCTCGTATATCCTCTCCGCTTCCATTTTACCGGTCTGAGCAGCGGGGGCGGGTGCTCCGGGGCCCTTGGGCTTCCTGTCCTTGGTCCTCCTGTTCTGCCTCAGGGCGAACAGGATCTTATCGTAATCGTGAACCAGGTGGATCAGGTCTATATGCTGATTATGCTCCTCATCAGCTTTCACCTTGGAGGCGACGAACCTCTCCTGGCAGCTGTCCGCCTCTTTGCGGATCTTGTCCGACTGTGAGAAACAGTCGATCATCTGGTCGTGCTCTTTCTGGGCGAGATCTGCGTACTCGTTAACCTGGTGATGTGAATCATCCATCTCCCTCTTGGCATCACGCACCTGGGAGAGGAGTTCCCTGAAGTCCTCATTCCCCTCCATCTCCTTTTCCTTCTCCTCGATCTGCTTCTTGATACGGGACATTTTCTCTATCAGTCCTCTCTCTTTTCCCGCATCAAGGGGAGTCGTCATCTGCTTGAACTCCATTCCCTGGAGCTCCTTTTTCGCCCTGTAGAGTGACTGCTCATCGGATGAAGAAATGCGATTCCTCTTGAGCTTGTCCAGCTCGGATTTCAGATCGTTGTACGCGTGGGTAAGCGTATCCCTGTGGGCTTTCTCCTCTCTCACTTTCCCATTAAGAGAATCCCTTTTATCCTTGAATTTATTTGCTTCCTGAAGGAGTTTTTTGACCTTTGCATTGAGCACATCCCTCTGGTCAGCATGTTGTTTGGTTTCCTGGTTGAGCCTATCCCTCTTCTTCCGGTGGTTCTCCGCCTCAACATTGAGTTGGTTCCTCTTCTCCTCAAGTTCTTCGAGATACTCCGTCATTTTCCATCCCACGTTCACATTTTTCGGACCAGGGAGGTTTGGGGAGGTCGCTCTTCCTCAAACTGGTCCGGTCTGTCCGAGCGTTCCGGCAATACAAAGGCTCCTTTTTAAGTGTTTCGCGTCGAACGGCCGGGCGATTTCCATTTCAATACCATGAAAAGGGTCAGGTTCAAGGTAACAATTGATATACCCAGGATTCTATTACCACGAAACAGGAGGGACCCATCACGGACCAGATTGAGATCATTTTGATCATAGCCCTGATATTCCTCTCGATCTCCCTTTTTCTATGGGCTCTCATCAGCTCGCTGATAATCATTCAGGAATATGAATTGGGAATGTACATGCGCTTGGGCAGATACGTAAGGACCCTTAAACCCGGTGTCCATGTGGTAATACCTTATATTTCACGGGTCTACCGCGTCGATACAAGGATGCAGACACTTGAGGTCAACAGGATGGAGATAATGACCAAGGACCTCTCCCCCACGATCCTGGAGGCAATTGTCCAGTTCCGCCTCAAAGAGCCCGAGAAGAGCCTCCTGACCGTTGAAAAATACAAGAACACATTGAACCACATCGCTCAATCACACATACGGAAGATAACCATCAACCGAACCCTCGAGGAACTGATCCGGGGCCAGATCGGGATCAACAGGGATTTTAAAACCGAGATGATCAAGGAGGGATCCAGGCTGGGGATGGAGATCATCAGGGCCGAATTCAAGGAGATAGAGCCCGTGGGCCCTGTCAAGGCCGCCATAGAGGACCGCATCGCCGCCGAGAAGGAAAGACAGGCCATGATCTTGAGGGCGGATGGAAGGAGACAGGCCCTTATCATGGAAGCTTCGGCTAAAGATCCGTGATCTGTCGATCTCTTGTTATCCCAACACTAACTGTTTTGGATAACAATATAATAATACCTGATACCTGTTATATTGTAGTTATAATGCCCCGAAAGATATCCCTTACAGTTGATGAACGCGTCATACTGCATCTTCAGGAGTTCATCTCCTTCGAAGATGAGTTCGAAGCTCCTGATGGTGCTACGCAGGCCGGGATCGCCATAGGCGTAGGGATAGAGAGAAAACACGTGCCCAGGGCAGTGAATAAACTAATTGTTGAAGGCCTTGTTAACGATAGATTGGCCCATGTAAAGGGGGCCAAACAGAGGAAAAAGGTCTATTTCCTGACATTTGATGGCAAGGGGCTTGCCCGCAGAATATGGGAGACCCTCGCCAAGAAGGATGTCATCATCAAGGAGTTGAGCGGTGCGGAAAAATGCACTACATTCTCCGATCTGTGTTTCACCTATCAGGTTGGAAGAACCCCTATGGATCTCCTCATGGAGCTGGAAGATGGAAGATATTACTATCCACACCGGAAAGTGAGATATTCAAAAACAGACAGGGAGATCGAAAAGAAGACCGCATCCAACAAGGTCGGTGATCCCTCCTCGGTATACCGAAAAGCCCTGTCAAAGGCCTGGGAGGATAACATCCTCACCAAGGACGAGGAAGAGCTTCTGGGGGAACTGCGGTCAGCGCTAAATATCACAAAAGAGGAACACAATGTCCTCCAGCTGGAAGTGCTTCAGGAGATAAAAAAGGATGATCTGCCCATAAATAAATGGCTCATATACAAATCCATACTGGATATTGCCCTCATGGATGGAAAGATAACCGATGATGAGCAGAATATGCTCGATGAGCTTGCCAGGATCCTGGGCATCGCGGAGGACCAGGTCCTGAAGGTCAACATGGAGGCAAAGCTTGTGGAGGGAGAGGGTATCATCCCCAAGGATAAGGAGAGGGAAGTTTATCAGAATATTTACTCTTCGGTACTGAAGGAATCCCTCAGGGATGGCCGGATATCAAGGGACGAGGAGAATATCATTAAACTGCTCAAGGGCATACTCCTTATAGGTGATAAGGAGCATATCGAGATCGCGAAGAAGATAGATATGGATGATTAATGGCCTCTTTTTAAAAAACCTTAAAATAACATCATGTTGGTTCGGAACATATCTGGGTGATAAAAATGATTGAGGAAACTTCTTCTCTGATCGGATTGGAGTTATTTACCCCCTGGGGGGTAAAAGTTGGCGACGTTACAAACATTGAGGTCGACTCTGAAAAGGGTGAGATCTCAAATATATTCATGGAAGAGACCAACGAGAACCTCGTTGAATATGGGGATAGTATCATGATCCCTTTCAGATGGATCCAGGCTGTAGGGGATATCATCATTCTCAAACACTTCCCGGAAGATCTGCCCATCAAGTCGGAACAGATGGGAAATGAGGAATACAACTATTGAGGGGTACAATGGCGGAGAGGAAGGGTGACAAGGATAAGACCTGTGAGATCGAGGGATGCTCGGCCGTTTCGGAGAGGTCAATGAGCGCCAAGAAGGTGGCTGACTCGGGATTGGAGATATCCAAG
>JAGLEG010000368.1 GCA_023145185.1 Thermoplasmata archaeon | reverse complement strand
TAGAATGGGGCCCTGTATTTCGGCCTGTAGTGCTTGAAGTTGCTCTTGCGCATAAATATCAGCGCCAGATTCGCCAGGGCGAAAAGTACCAGTTTCATTGTAGAAGCGGTCTTGACCAGCTGCTCCAGGTCCAGAAAGAGGATGACCACGATCATGAAGCCGGTTGTTACGATAATGGAAAACCATGGGGACCCGCCCTCGTTCACCTTGCTGAAAGCCTTCGGGAGGAGGTCATCCTTGCTCATTGCATAAGGGTCCCTGGATGCAGCCAATACTCCTGCATTTCCCGTTGAGATGAATGCCAGGAGCGCGGCCAGGGTCATGAGGAATATTCCGATACCCCCCATGATGGCGGAGCCCCCTTCCGTTATCGGGGTCAGTGTCCCCGATAATATATCAGGTTCGAGAACGCCGATGGTAACGGAGATCACGGCAATATACAGAAGGGAAACGATCCCCCAGGATAGGAACATGCCCAGTGGCAGGTTCCTTCCCGGGTTCTTGACCTCACCTGCCACGGCTGCTATCTTGGTGGTCCCGGCAAAGGAGATGAATATCAGCCCCACCGTGGCAAGAACGGAGTTGAACCCCTTGTCCATGAACGGATGGTATCTGCTCACGTCAACAAGCCGCAGGCCGGCCAGCACGTAGACCACCAGCAGGCCCAGCAGGACCAACACTATCAGGGATTGGAACCTGCCTGCGAGCTTGACGCCTTTGATGTTGATGAAGGCGAAGAGCAGACAAAAGCCCACGGCGATCAGTTTTACATAGAGTGCGGGCAGATCATAACCAAGGATCTCGGAGATTATACCGATGCCAAGCAGGGCAAAAGCGGATTTGAAGGCGAGCGAGAACCAGGCTGCGAAACCCCCGAACATCCCCATCATTGGGCCCATGCTCCGATCCGTAAAAAAATAGATGCCACCGGTCTTGGGCATTGCAGTGGTCAGCTCCGCCTTGGAGAGTATCGTGGGAAGGACCAGTAGGCTGGCCATCGCATAGGCGAGTATCACCGCAGGACCAGCCTCGGAGAAAGCAAGGGCGGGCAGGATGAAAAGCCCGGAGCTGATCATCGCTCCCGAGGAGATGCAGAAGACCTCAAGGAGGCCCAGGTCCTTCTTCACCTTCTTCACATTGTCCCCCCACGTCGTACTGGCCCGGAGATACTTTGGCCGTACACTGTGCATTATCAGGGACTCGACAGTATATAATCTGTTCCCGCTCAGGAGTGGCTTTTTCTGAGCGAATTCGGATAATTGTGCCATTCTGTAATTATTTTAAAACATATTTCCCATGATCCATCTTGAGGCCCACCAGGTTGAATGTTGGATATCGTTTTATATGTCCAGAATCATATCAAATGGTGAGAATATGAGGGGAACGACGATGACGAGAACCATTTCCTTGTTACTTCTGGCGATGTTGATAGGTGTGACCTTGACAGGCATGCTGGAAGGTGATATGGGAGACGACCTCCCCCCCAGAACCTCCGAGACCCCCCAGTGGGCCATGCCGGGAGGGGGGCCCGGGAATTCCCATAACGTCTCCATGAACTATTCCGGCCTTGAACCGCATATAAAATGGGGCGCGGAACCGATCACATACAGTGACATGAGATGCGGCTCACCAGTCATTTCTGGAGATGGCCATATCTATTTCACCAGGGGACCGGAGCTGTTCAAGGTGAGCCCGGATGGTGAGATCCTCTGGTCTCTCGACCTCTCATCAGGAGAGGGGTCATGGAACCTCTCTGATCCGGCATTGGACAGGGATGGAAATATCATCGTATGGTACGG
>JAGLEG010000367.1 GCA_023145185.1 Thermoplasmata archaeon | reverse complement strand
ATCCTGCATATTACCTTCAGATATGAAATAGAGATCCTGGGTCCAAAGATGATCCTCAACGGTTCGGACCCCGTGGACTTCACAGTTCACGTCACCGTAAACGGAACCCCTGCCCAGTTTTCGACCCTGGGGGCCAGCTCCATTTTGATAGGAACGATAGTCGATTACAGCATCGTGGACCCCATCAACGGCACCGGAAGGATCACCTACAGACCTCCCAACGAAATAGGAAGGGCCAGGATATGGATCAGCATCCAGGGGTCCGGCCACGGTCTGGAGAGATACGAGATAGGAGAGGCCACCTTCGACTTCATGATAGTGGAGGAGATAGCACCGCTTGACATCACCGTTGAAACGGACAATATGAACTGCAGGAGGTGGGGCAGCTTGAATCTGACCGTCACAGCGACAAGGGGAGGAACCCCGGCAGCCGGCGTGAGGATCGACTGGTCAATCTCAAGGGGCTGGCTGTCAGAACATATCACATATACGGATAACAACGGAATGTCCATGATACATTTCACCGCAACGCACACGGATGATTCTCCATGGAACGGTGTGGTAAACGTTACGGTGACGGCCGATGACGGGGTCGAAAAGAAGGTTTCGGAGTGCTGGTTCAACGTCTGGACCCACACCCCGGAATGGAACGTCGATATGTATTATCATGCATTTGGCCTTCAATTATTACCTGGGGAGGACCTCTCCTTATATCTCAAGATGACCAGATTTTCCGATCCTCTTTGGCATTTTATCGCGGGACTGAGATTGGATGTGGTCATCTACGATATTGAACAGAACGAGTTTGCAAGGAAAACCATTGCAAGTGACATCAACATCGATTCTCAATTTTTCCTTCAAATTTTCGAAGAGGAGCAGGTTCTCAGGATCTCCGATGATATGCCACCTGGAGAATACTACTGGGAAATAGTCGTCCTATCGCCGGATGGCGTCCATACATACTGGATGAAACAACCAAGATACGAAAAGCTTCTGATATTGGATGATGAAGAAGAAGCCTGGACCTTCATGGTGTTCATCAATGGAGATAATAACCTGGGGGAAGCTGCATGGGATCTGATCGATCATCTGGAGGATCAGGCTCCTGAGGGTGAGTTCAAGGTGATCTTCCAATTGGACACACCATGGAACGTCATGGAAAGATATGAGTTAACGCCGGATCGGGAATACAACAGGATAGACTCCACATTGATCTATAACTGCCCGGATGAAACATACGATTCCGGATCAGTGGAGAACGTATATGAGTTCATGAAATGGACAGCGGACTATGCTCCCGCTGAACATTACTGCCTTGTAATGTGGGATCACGGAGGTGGTTTTACCGGATGTTCGGCAGATAGCGATTCCAATTCACATTGCAGGTTATATGATCTTGGTAATAGCCTGAGACGGTTCTCCAATAACAGGAGAATGCTTGATGTGCTTGTTTTTGACATGTGTCTGATGTCCAGTTTGGAGGTATTGATGAACTTTCAGGATTGTGCAAAATACATGGTAGCAAGCGAGACCGTTGTCGATCATGTAACTCTTGAAGGAAACGTATTCAACCAACTGCTGGATATGTATCCC